>JBOHSO010000369.1:0-4066 GCA_050921685.1 Gemmatimonadales bacterium | reverse complement strand
GCTATATCCAGCCCTACCTGGCGCTCGACCCGAAGGACATCAACGCCCGGGGCATTCGATTGGTCGCGCGGCTCATTGATCCTGACCAGGCTCACACGCCGGAAACGCGTCGCCTGCTCGACACGATTTCCAGCCAAGTTCTGATCCACGCGATTGCGGGTGGTCTGGGCCGCTGGCCCGACACGGCCGAAACAGGCCTGCGTCTCATACAGGCGCGCCTGACCATTCCCGGCGAGAGCGACTCCGCCCAGCTCGCTGGGGCTACCCTGCGCCAGTTCGCAATGGGTGTGCTGTTCTACCGCGGTCACTGGCGCGAGGCGGCCGAGCTCGCCCAGGACCTCGAGATGGCGGGCGCCGTGTTCCTCTATCGCGCGTTGTTTGGCGCCATTCCACCGGACTCCGCCGACCGGGCCTTCGCGCGCTGGGCCAAGAGCCTGAGTCCGGCGGCGATGGCGGCCGCGCCGTGGTGGGCGGTGCGCGGCGATACCGTCTCATTGCGCGTCTACATCCAGGTGGCCGAGGCAATGACGCGCCGGCCGCCGCAGCCGTTCCTGGCGGGCTCGATGCGGTACCAGGTGGAGTTGGGCCGGGTGTATCTCGCGCTTGGCCGGCGGGACACGACCGAAGGGCTACGGCGGCTGCTCGCCCTGCCCGACTCGCTCTGTCGGGGGTGCCGGCTGCCTACCCTGCTCCGCGCGCAGCTCCTCGCGGCTGCCGGGCGGGACCAGGAGGCAGCGTTTCACCTCGACGTCGAGGTGCTGCAATTCTGGGACCCGACCGTGGTGCTACTCGCGCTCGAGCGCGGCCGGGTGAACGAGCGGCTCGGCAATCGCGACCAAGCCCGGGACGCTTACCAGTTCGTGGCGGACGCCTGGATCCACGCCGACCCGGAGCTGCAGCGGTACGTGGAGGAGGCGAAGGCGGCGCTGAAGCGGTTAGGGGGCGAGCTGCGGCGCTGAGGAGAAAGGACGGACCATGCTCAGGAAGCTCGCAGCCGTGATCCTCGCCGTCGGCCTGTGCCTCCCGTACGGTTGCGACGTGCGACCCATCAGCGGCGTGTGGCACGACGTACCGACACTGTTGTTCCTCGGCATTCCGGTGCTGGCGACGGTCGCGTATGTGCTGCACACCCTGGTGCCGCCGTTGGCGGCGTTCCACGAGCGGCACGGCCAGCGGCTCCACGGAATTCTGCGTATGGTGTATTTCGTCCTCGCCGGCGGCTACCTGGCGGCCGCGGTCACCAAGCGTGAGGGATGGCCGGGGTTGATTGCGGCGGCCGTCGCGCTGCTGGTGACCGGCGGCTCCCTCACCTGGCAACAGGGCCGTGGCACCAAGGCGACGCGGGTTCCGCTGCTGTTGTTGCTCTGTGCCGGCGTACCCGAGATTGCTTACCTGGTTGTGTTCCTGAAGGAGGGCGAGCTGCAAGCCGGCGGGTGGGTGTACACGGCGGGGTGGCTCTTGGCGCTGCTCGGCGAATCGCAGGTGTTGAAGGTGCAGCCGACGATCCCCCACGGCGGGTAGCCTCAGCTCATCGGCTGCTCCGCGAAATGGCACGCCGCCAGGTGCCCCGGCGTCACTTCGCGCAGAGCGGGACGTTCGGTGCGACAGCGATCGTTCTTCAGCGGATGTGGGCACCGCGGGTGGAAGGGGCACCCCGACGGCGGATTGGCGGGGGAGGGCACGTCTCCCTGAAGGACGATCCGCTGTCGGGGTGCCGTGGGGTCGGGCACCGGCACGGCCGACAACAGCGAGCGAGTGTAGGGATGGCGCGGCCGGCCGTACAGCGCCCCCGCCGGCGCCTGCTCGACGATACGGCCCAGGTACATCACGGCGACGGCGTCGGCGATGTGTTTCACCACGGCGAGGTCGTGGGCAATGAACAGGTAGGTGAGGCCGCGGTTCCGCTGCAGGTCCGCTAGCAGGTTCACCACCTGGGCTTGGACCGACACGTCGAGCGCCGACACCGGCTCATCGCACACGAGAAGCGCCGGCTCCACGGAAAGCGCCCGCGCGATCCCGACCCGCTGGCGCTGGCCGCCGGACAGCTCGTGCGGATACCGGTCGGCGAGCTCGGCGTCGAGGCCGACTTCGTCGAGTAGCGCATTGACCCGCGCGTCGCGCGCCGGACCCCTGGCGAGTCGGTGAATCGCCAGCGGCTCGCGCAACGTCTGGCGCACGGTCATCCGCGGATTGAGCGAGCTGTAGGGGTCCTGGAAGACGATCTGCATGCGCCGCCGCAGCGCGCGGAGCGGCCCGGGCGCCAGCGCGAACACGTCCTCCCCTTCCAGCTGGAAGGACCCGGCGGAGGGCTCCGTAAGGCGCAACAGCGTTCGCGCCACCGTCGTCTTTCCCGAGCCCGATTCGCCGACCAGGCCGAGCGTCTTCCCTGCCGGAATGGAGAACGACACTCCATCCACCGCACGCACCACGCCGCGTGGCCGACCCAGGCCCAGCCAGGCACGCGCCGTCGGATAGTTCTTGACCAGTTCTCGCACCTGGACGAGGGGGGCCGTCACCGTCGGGCTCCACGGCGGTCTGGCTCGGCCACGAGCCAACAGCGGGCGGCGTGCCCCGCGACTCCCGTGTCGAGCAGGGGCGGCTCGGCGACACGACACTTCTCCCAGGCATAGGGGCAGCGCGGGTGAAAGCGGCACCCCGCCGGCCATGCGGTCGCCGCCGGTACCGCACCGGGAATGCTGTGCAGTCGCTCGCGCGGCCGGTCGAGTCGCGGGATCGAGGCCATCAGCCCTTCGGTATATGGATGGTGCGGGTGGGCGAACAGCTCGGCCGTCGCCGCCGTTTCTACGACCTGGCCCGCGTACATCACCACGACCCGATCGGCGGTTCCTGCCACCACGCCGAAATCGTGCGTGATCAGCAGCACCGCCATCCCGAGCTCCCGCTGCAGCCGGTCGAGCAGCTCGAGGATCTGGGCCTGGATCGTCACGTCGAGTGCCGTCGTGGGCTCGTCCGCGATGAGGATCTGCGGGTGGCAGATGAGGGCCATCGCGATCATGACCCGCTGGCGCATCCCGCCCGACAGCTGGTGCGGGTAGTGGTCCACCCGGATCTCGGGGTCGGGGATCCCCACCTGCCGCAGCATCTCGATCGCTCGCAAGCGCCCGGCTTGGCGAGACAGGCGCTGGTGCACGATCGCCGACTCGGCCACTTGGTCGCCGATCGTCAGCACCGGATTGAGCGACGTCATCGGCTCCTGGAAGATCATCGCGATGCGGTTGCCCCGGATCGTCTGCAGCTCCTTGGGGGCGAGGGTGAGGAGATTGCGGCCCTCGAACTCGATGGAGCTGCCCGGACGGATGTCGCCCGGTGGCTCGGGAATCAGGCGGAGAATGGAGAGCGAGGTGACGGTCTTGCCGCAGCCGGATTCACCCACGAGGCCAAGCGTCTCGCCGGGCTGCAGGTCGAAGGACACGCCGTCCACCGCGCGGGCCGTACCGGCGCCGCCGCGGTCGGTGACGAAATACGTCTTCAGGTCGCGTACGCGGAGCAGTGGGTCCGGCAAGGCATCTCCCGGGAGGTGAGAGCCGCGCGCCGGAAGATAACCCGGGACGCCGCAACGCCCAGGCGGTGTTGGAGGGGTGAGGGGCTGGGGTTAGGCGGCCGCGCGACCGGCGGGGACGAGCGCGGGCTCCTGAAAGCCGTCGAGCGAGCGCTGATGGTGCTCGAGCGCGCCGACGAAGTCGCTTTGCACGTCGGCAAGAACGCCCAGACTCTGTTCAATGCGGGCGCGCAGAATTTCGCTTTCGCCGCCCAGCGTCAGCGCCTGTCGGTAGGCGTCGCGGGCCGTGCCGAGGTTACCGCACTCGAGCTCGAAGCCGGCGAGCGTGTGCAGGGCTTCCGCCGCGAGCACAGGATCGCCGGCCTGGAGGGCCACATCGAAGCTGGTGCGGCACGTCTGGCGCGCTGCGGCGTGCTCGTTGCGCTGATGGTACATCACGGCGAGGCGGCGCAGCGCGACCGCCTGCGCGGTCCATGCCCCGCTCCACCCAGCCTCGGCGATCGCGGCCACGTAGCAATCGACCGCCTCGGGCACGCGCCCGAGGCG
>JBOHSO010000368.1:0-4785 GCA_050921685.1 Gemmatimonadales bacterium | reverse complement strand
CCGTGGGACCGCGCGGACTCGATGGTTCGACGGACGATGGTGCGAGCTGGACCAGCATCGATACGGCGGCCTACTGGAGTGTCGGGTTCGCCTCGGCGCGCGTGGGTTGGGCGGTGGGACCGGGTGGACGCCTCGTGAGGATTCGCCTGCCGTAGGACGCGAGCTATGCCAACACGGCCTTCGCCTCGGCGACGACCCGCTCCACTGTCAGCCCCAGCTCCTGGTAGATCCGCTGGTAGGGCGCCGACGCCCCGAAGCGCTCGATCCCCACGATGGCGCCGCGCTGGCCCACCCACCGGTACCACGATTGCGGCGCCGCCGCTTCAACGGCGACGCGTGCGGCGACCGCCGGTGGCAGGACCGTGTCGCGGTACGCCTGGGGCTGCCGCGCGAAGTATTCGAGGCACGGCATGCTGAGCACTCGAGCCGGGATGCCGTCTTTGGCGAGCTGCTCATAGGCGCCCAGCGCGATCTCCACTTCGGATCCGGTGGCGAGCAGCATCACGCGGGGCGAGCCGCCCGGGGCGTCGGCGAGGACGTAGCCACCGCGGTGCAGGCCTGCCGCGGCTGCATACTTCTCGCGGTCGATGGCCGACACTTTCTGGCGCGTGAGCGCGAGCGCCACCGGCCCATGCTCGTGCCGGATGGCGGCGCGCCACGCCTCGGCCGTCTCCGCCGGGTCCGCGGGACGGATCACCGTCATGTTGGGGATCGCGCGCAGCGAGGCCAAATGCTCGATCGGCTGGTGCGTGGGCCCGTCTTCCCCCAGCCCGACTGAGTCGTGGGAGAAGACGTAGATCACCTTGAGGTGCGTCAGCGCCGCGAGCCGGATCGCCGGCCGCATGTAGTCGGAGAAGATGAGGAACGTGCCGCCGAACGGGATGAAGCCGCCGTGATAGGCGAGGCCGTTCAGCACCGCACCCATCGCGTGCTCGCGCACCCCGAAATGAAAGTTCCGCTCGGTGTAGTGGCCCGCGGCGAACGCTCCCGACCCTTTGATCCGCGTGAGGTTCGACCCCGTGAGATCGGCCGATCCCCCGATCAGCTCGGGGAGCCTCGGAGCGACGGCATTCAGCGCCTTGCTCGACGCCGCGCGCGTCGCCTGGGCGTCCTTGGGGCCGAACACCGGCAGGCCGGCGTCCCAATCGCCCGGGAGGCGCCCGGCCAGACGTCGTTCCAATTCCTGGGCGAGGTCGGGAAACGCCTTCCGGTAGGCTGCCCAGCGGGTCTGCCACTCGGCCTGCAACCGGGCACCGCGATGCTTCGCTCGGCGCCATTCGATCAGCGCCTCTTCCGGGACGGAGAACGGCTCGAGCGAGGGCCATCCGAGCACCTGCTTGGTGAGCTTCACTTCCTCGGCGCCGAGCGGTGCGCCGTGCGCCTCGGCCGTGTCCTGCTTGTTCGGGCTGCCGTAAGCGATGTGGGTGCGCACCAGGATGAGCGACGGGCGATCGACGACGAGTTGCGCCGCGTGGATCGCGCCGTCGATGGCGTCGAGATCGTTACCGTCTGCGATGCGCTGGACGTGCCAGCCGTAGCCGGCGAACCGCTGTGCGGTGTCGTCGGAGAACGCCAGATCGGTCGGGCCGTCGATCGTGATGTGGTTATCGTCGTAAAACCCGATCAGCTTGCCGAGCTTCAGGTGGCCGGCGAGTGAGCAGGCCTCGTGGCTGATGCCCTCCATCAGGTCCCCGTCGGACGCCAGGAAGTAGGTCCGGTGCCCGACGATCTCGTGCCCCGGCCGATTGAACAGCCCGGCGAGCTGGGACTCGGCGATCGCCATCCCCACTGCGTTCCCGACTCCTTGTCCCAGGGGCCCGGTGGTCGTCTCGACTCCCGGGGTGACCCCATGCTCCACGTGCCCGGGAGTGCGGCTGGCCCACTGCCTGAACTGCTTGAGATCGTCGAGGGAGAGATCGAAGCCAGAGAGGTACAGCGTCGCGTACTGCAACATGCACGCATGGCCGCACGACAACACGAAGCGGTCACGGTCCGGCCATGCGGGGTCGGCGGGATTCACGCGCAGGTGCCGCTGCCACAACACCCAGGCGAGCGGCGCGAGGGCCATTGGCGTGCCTGGATGGCCGGATTCCGCTTGCTGCACCGCGTCCATCGCGAGGGCGCGAACGGCGTTGATGCAGAGCTGCTCGGTGGCGGTGGTGGTCAGAGCATGCCCGACTTGGCCGCTTCCCACAGATGCAGTAGACGATCGAATCCGTTGGCGAGCAGGTCGACCTGCTGGGGACTTGGGCTGGCGCGGGCGGCGATCTTGAGCTCTTCGGCAACCTTCGGCATCTCACGCCGACCCTGCTTGCGGCCCTCCACTTCGATCGCTTCGAGGATCACGAGGATCCGCTCCCGCACTTTGGCGTCGTCCGGGACTTGCCAGAGGTATTCGGCGGCCTGTTTGCCCTCGGTGCAGAGTTTGCCAAGGGCATCGAGTAGCGGCGCGTGGGAGCGGCGCGCCGGCCGAGGTTCGCTCATAGGTGCCAGTAATCTAATTCGGATCGGTGTCTCTGGGGCGATCAGCCATTCGGCGGTCAGTCATCAGCGGCATCGAACGGCGAAGATGCAATTGCCCGGACTTCCCGGCCCATCTAGCTTGCGGGGCCTATGTTCCACGTCCTCGTGCTCGCCGCCCTGCAGCAGTCGGTCGTCGTGGCCCCCGAGTCCGGGGAGGTCCATCTCCGGAACATCCGGCAGCTCACTTTCGGGGGCCAGAACGCCGAGGCGTATTTCTCCCGCTCCGGCCGCCAGCTGATCTTTCAGCGTACGCCCGGCGACACCGGGTGCGATCAGCAGTACGTGATCAACACCGACGGCAGCGGCCTGCACCGTGTGTCGAGCGGATACGGCCGAACCACATGCGGCTACTTCTTCGCCGGCGATAGCCGCATTTTCTACGCGGGCACCGAGCACCTCGGGCCCGCTTGCCCGCCTCGGCCCGACTTTTCCCGCGGGTACGTCTGGGCGCTGTACGACTACGATATCTACGTCGCCGATTCGAGCGGCGCCCACGCTGGGCGCCTCATCGAGCATCCCGGGTATGACGCCGAAGGCACGCTCTCGCCCGACGGCCGGACCATCGTGTTCACGTCGCTGCGGGATGGGGATCTCGACATCTACACGGTGCACACCGACGGGACGCAGCTGAAACGGCTGACGCACACGCTGGGCTATGACGGCGGGCCGTTCTTCTCGCCGGACGGCCGGCACATCGTGTACCGCGCGTTCCATCCGATGACGACGCAGGATAGCGCCGACTACCGGGCGCTCCTGGCCGACCACGTGGTCCGCCCCACGCAGATGGACATCTGGGTCATGAACGCGGACGGCTCGCAGCAGCGGCGAGTGACCAGTCTCCCCGGAGCGAGCTTCGCTCCGTTCTACACTCCGGACGGATCGCGCATCATCTTCGCTTCCAACCACCGCAATCCGCGATCCCGCAATTTCGATCTCTACCTCGTGAACCTCGATGGCGGCGGCCTCGTGCAGGTGACCACGAGCGCAGAGTTCGACGCCTTCCCCATGTTCTCCCCCGACGGCCGGCAACTCGTCTGGGCATCCAACCGTCACGCCACGGCGCCGGGTGAGACCAACCTGTTTCTGGCCGACTGGATCGAGCGCCCGTGAGTTTTCTGGACAAGCTCACCGCCGAAGCACGCAGCTGGGGCAAGGCGGCGGGCGTCGCGCTCGTGATCTGGATGGTGCTGCGATCCTACGTCGTTGAGGCGTTCCGCATCCCTTCGCCCAGCATGGAGAACACGCTGCTCGTGGGGGACTTTCTGTTCGTGGACAAGACTGGCTACGGCGGCCAGTTCCAGGTGCCGTTCACCGGCATCCGCTTCGGCCGGCTCCCGGGCTATGCCCAGCCGCGCCAGGGTGGAATCGTGATTTTCCGATCGGTCGAAGACTCGACGCCGAACCTGGATGTGGTGAAGCGCCTGATCGGTATGCCGGGTGACACCCTGCAAATGGTGAACGACACCCTGATCCGCAACGGACGGCGGCAGGACGAGCCCTATGCCTTGCACCTCGCTGCCGGTCTCGACCCGAGCAGCCCCCAGATCCTGGAGCAGATGCGGGCCCGGCAGCTGCCCCATTACGTCGGTCCCGACACCGTCACCTACCGTCCGACCCCGCACATCTGGGGCCCGCTTGTGGTCCCGGATGGCCACTATTGGGTGATGGGCGACAACCGTGATACCTCGTGGGACAGCCGGTACTGGGGGTTCCTGCCGCGCTCTCACATCGAGGGGCGGCCACTCATCATCTACATGAGCGTCGCGATGGACCCCTTCCGCATCCGCTGGAACCGCCTGCTGCGCCACCCCGGCTAGATCCGCCGCCCCGCAAGCGGCGTAAGCTGTTCAGGGAGATGGCGTAATCCGTTGCACACTCATTGAGATGGGAGCATCTTCGGGGTCGTGCGGTGAGCGTGACGCTCATTCCTCGGAGTATGATGGCACCTGAGGCTAGTTCCCAGTCGCCCGACCGCCAGCTCGTCGGTCGGATGGCCGCGGGGGAGGATCGCGCGCTGGGCGAGCTCTATGATCGCTACGGGAGGACGGTCTACGCCCTGGCGCTGGCGATCGTCCGCGAGCCGGCGGACGCCGAAGAGGTCGTCGTGGACGCCTTCGGTCAGGCGTGGCGCTCGGCCGCTTCGTTCGACCCGGGGCGCGGGAGCGTAGGCGCCTGGCTCGCCACAATCGCGCGCACCCGGGCGCTGGATCTGGTGCGGGCCCGCGGGCGGCGGGCCCGCGCGCACGAGCGGGCCGCGCACCT
>JBOHSO010000367.1:0-5196 GCA_050921685.1 Gemmatimonadales bacterium | reverse complement strand
GTCCAGGCCGGCGCCACGAGGCGGCCGCCGGCGGCGTTGTTCATGATCCGCTGGGGCGCATCGTACCCGACCCAGATCCCGGCGACGATCTGCGAGGTGAACCCGACGTACCAGGCATCGGTGTAGTCGTCCGTGGTTCCGGTCTTGCCGGCCGAGGGGAGCTGGAACCCCGCGCCCCAGACGGCGCTGGCCGCCGTCCCGCGGCGCACCACGTCGCGCAGCATGTCCGTGACGAGCCAGGCGTGCTGGGGATCCAACACCTGATCGCGCTGGGTCGCGGGCTGCCACAGGATGTTCCCGTTCTGGTCCTCCACCCGGATGATGCCGATCGGCTCGACTCGGGTGCCCAGCGTCGCGAACGCCGAATAGGCGGCAATGATCTGGAGTGGGTAGACGCTCGCGGCCCCGATATGGATCGCGGGATAGGGCGGCATGGGTGTCGTCATCCCGTACCGCCGCGCCTCGCCGACGACGGTTTGCTCGCCCAGCGACATCCCCAGCTTGATGGTCGAGAGGTTACGGGACAGATACAGCGACTGGCGCATCGGGATTCTGCCGAGGGTCGTTCCGTCGTAGTCCTGCGGATCCCACAGGGTGCTGTCGAGCTGCATCACCGGGGGATACAGCGGGCTGTCGTCCAGGAGCTGGGTGACCGGGTAGCCGGCCCGCACGGCCGCGGAGTAGACGAACGGCTTGAACGCGGAGCCGGGCTGGCGCAGCGCCTGGGTGACGCGGTTGAACTTCGAGTCGGCGAAGTCCCGTCCCCCCACCATCGCCAGAATGGATCCGGTACGGGCGTCGATCGCGAGCAACGCGCCCTGGAGGTATGGCGTGAACGGGCCATGGTCTTCCTGCCCCGCTCGCAACGACTCGAGATAGTCCCGGTAGCTGACGCCATCCCAGCGCCCGTTGGTGTAGGCGCCGGCTTCGATCGCGTCGAGCTGGGCGGCGAGCGCTCGCTCCGCCGCTTCCTGCATGTCCAGGTCGAGCGTCGTGTAGATGCGCAACCCCTTTTCGTAGAGCGTGCGCCCGTACCGCGGCTCGAGAAACTGGGTCCGCAGCCATTCCACGAAATACGGCGCCACGTCGCCGTAGTTGGTGCGGTGCGTCGTCAGGAGCAGCGGGTGCGCCTTCCACTGCTCGGCTTCATCGGCGGTGAGGTACCCCTGTGCCTGCATCAGCCCCAGCACCACGTTGCGGCGGCGCACCGCGCGGTCCGGGTGCGAGCGGGGGTTGTAGAACGACGGCGCCTTGGGGATCGCCGCCAGGGTCGCCGCCTCCGCGACGTTCAGATCGCGGGCCGATTTCCCGAAGTACACCTGCGCGGCGGCTTCCACGCCGTGCGCCCCCGCTCCCAGATCGATCTGGTTCAGATACATCTGGAGGATGGTGTCCTTGGGGAAGTTGTGCTCGATCTCCAGCGCGACCCGCGCTTCCTTTAGCTTGCGCGTCAGCTTCTTTTCCCGGCTGATCTGATCCGAGAAGATGTTCCGCGCCAGCTGCATCGTGATGGTGGAGAATCCCTGCGTGTAGCTCAGCGACGAGACGTTCGCCTTGAGCGATCCCAGAATCCGCCAGTAGTCGATGCCGTGATGCCGATAGAAGCGTTTGTCCTCGGTGGCGAGGAACGCTTGCCGCACCCAGGGCGGGATCTCGTGCAACGGCAGTACCGTGCGGCGCTCGAGGCCGAGCTCGGTGATCAGCCGGCCGTCGCCGGCGTACACCTTGGAGGTCTGTTGGGGGACGTTGTTGGGGTTGCCGGGAGACAACCGAGCGATGCTGGGACAGCGCTCGGCGGCGCAGACGCGCGACCACGCGCCCCAGGAAAAGCCGACGCCGAACATGGCTGCGAGCCCGACCGCGCCGACCATGCCCCGTCGGCTGAGGATCACGTCCCACGTCAGGCGTGGCTTGAGGATCGCAAACCGGCCCATCGCGCTACAACCTAGCGGGGTGCATCGGCGCTTGCCAGCGTCCACAGCCGCTCTTACGATTCGCGCGCATGCCGGGACTGCTGGCGGAACTCAAATGGCGGGGCTTCGTGCACGACGCGACGCCCGGGCTCGACGCTCACCTGGCGCGCCGCCCGGTGACCGTCTATTGCGGCTTCGACCCGACCGCGCCGAGCCTTCAGCTCGGGAATCTCATCCCGCTGATGCTGCTCAAGCATCTGCAACTGGGTGGGCACCGGCCGATCGTCCTCATGGGCGGTGGGACGGGACTGATCGGGGATCCCTCCGGGAAGCGGGCCGAGCGACCGCTCTTGGCACCCGAGCAGCTGAGCGCGAACCTCGAGCGCCAACGGGCCCAGATGACCCGATTCCTGGATTTGGGCGAGGGAAAAGCGCTGCTGCTCGACAACGCGAACTGGCTCGTCCCTGAGTCCCTGATCGAGTTTCTGCGCGACGTCGGCAAGCATTTCACCATCAACGTGATGCTGCAGAAGGAGTCGGTGAAGGCGCGGCTCGATGCCGGGCTGTCGTTCACCGAGTTCAGCTATATGCTGCTGCAAGCGTACGACTTTCTGCAGCTATTTCGGCGGGAAGGATGCACGCTCCAGGTGGGCGGCAGCGACCAGTGGGGAAACATCACGGCTGGAGTGGACTTGATTCGCCGGGTCGAGGGCACCGAGGCGCATGGGCTGGTGGCCCCGCTCATCGCCAGCGCCTCGGGGGCGAAGTTCGGGAAGTCCGAGGCGGGCGCGATCTACCTCGACCCCACACTCACGTCACCCTACAAGTTCTACCAGTTCTGGGTGAATGCCGACGACCGGGACGTGGAGAGCTACGCAAAGCTCTTCTCACTCAAGTCACGGGAGGAGCTCAAAGCGCTGCTCGCCGCCCAGACAAAAAACCCTGCCGCTCGGACCGCTCAGCGGGAGCTCGCACGCGAGGTGACCGAGCGCGTACACGGCGAGTCGGCGCGGAGCGCGATGGTGGCATCGGAGATCCTGTTCGGCGATTTCGATCCCCACGACGCCCCTCCCGGCGTGTTCGATGTGCTCGCCCAGGAAGTGCCGACGGCGAAGATCTCCGGCAACGCCCGTGTGCCGGTCGTCGAAGCGATCCATCTGGCCGGCTTGGCCAAGTCCAAGGGCGACGCCCGACGCAGCATCGAACAGGGCGGCGTCTACGTGAATCAACGGCGGATATCCGACGCCGGCCGAGCCCTCGAGCCACAGGATTGGCTCTCGGGGGGGAGCGTCCTGCTCAGAAAGGGTAAGAAAGACTACGCCGTGCTGCGGCTGGTCCAGTCCTGACTGGGCGACGCCTTTTCTCCCGTCGCGTCCTCTCCCGTCGCCTCACCCAATCCCATCCAGCACCTCCACCACTCGCTCCATCTCCTCCACCGTATTGTAGAAATGCGGTGACAGTCGGATGGCGCCGTCGCGCAGGCTGCACACGACGTGCGCCCGCTTCATGGCGTGATACGCGTCCACCGCCCGCGTGGGCGCAATGGCGAGGATGGCCGAGCGATGCCGCTCGTCCCGGTGGGACACGACGCGCGCGCCGCTCGCCTCCGCCCATTGGAGCACGGGCTCGTGGAGGCTGCGCGTGACCTCGGCGATGCCCTGGAGACCGATCTCGAGCAGCAGCTCGACCGACTGCGTCAGCCCGTAGAACTCCTGGAACGGGAGGGTGATCATCTCGAACCGTCGTGCGTCGGCGCGGAACGTGGGGTTGTATTCAGTGAGGCGGGAGAAATCGTCGGTGCCCTCGAACGCCATCCAGCCGGTCATGGCGGGCTCGAGGGAGGTGATCAGCTCCTTGCGCACGTACACGAAGCCCGACCCCCAGGGCGCCAGCAGCCACTTCTGCCCGCCGCACGCCAGGATGTCCACCGGCGTGTCGCGCACGTCGAGCACCGAGTTGCCGATCCCCTGGATGCCGTCCACCACGAGGTAGGTGCCGTTCGCCCGCGCGGCCGTCGACAGTTTCATGAGGTCCGCGCGGTACCCGTTCGAGAACTGCACGAACGAGACGGCGAGCACCTTGACGCGCGGGTCCCGCAACGAGCGGAGCAAGTAGTCCTCGTCGGGCCAGCCTTCGGGCGTGCACGGTGCGAGGGTGACGTCGATCCCCTGTTTTCGCAGCATCATCCACGGGTAGACGTTGGCCGGAAACTCGCGGTCGGAGACGACGATCCGGTCACCCGGCTCCAGCGGCAACGCCCGTGCGGCCAGGTGCAGCCCGTAGCCGGTGTTGGTCGCCAGCGCGATCTCGCCCGTATCCGCGTTGATGAGCCGCGCCGCGGCGTCGCGGGCCGCCTGCAGGGCCGCGAACAGATCGCGATCGGGCAGGAGATGGGGCGCGGTGCGCTTCGCGTTGAACGCGTCCAGGATCCGGCGCGTCCGTTCAGGGATGGGTCCGATCGACGCGTTGTTGAGGTACACAGTATCGGCCGTCCAGGGGAACTCGCTCGCCCGCAGGCTACGCAGCGACTCCCGCAATGCCTTCACCTTGGTGGGGTGCAGGGAAACAGTGGTCATGCGCCACCGAGGCCGGAGGTGCGCCAGCAGTCGGTCGACGTGTCGCACGGGTCGATGGGCGCGGCCCGGGATGCGGCTCGCGTCATCACAGTGAGATCCGTCACAGGACCGGGCCCGGCGAGAGCCCAGCGGGAGTTTGGCGTGGCGCTTGCATAGGGAACTTGACTACGTTACTCGGAACTCGAGCGACAAATCAAGCGGATCGAACTGGTGAACCCCGGCACTCGCTTCACGCTCGTCCTGGGCGGCGGCGGCATGAAGGGCTTGGCGCACGTGGGTGTGCTCCAGGCACTGCTCGAGCGCGGGCATCGGCCGGCCCACATCGTGGGGTGCAGCGTCGGGTCGATGGTGGGCGCCGCCTGGGCGACGGGGAAGAGCATCCCCGAGCTCAAGGAAATCGCGGTCAATCTCAAGCGCAAGGACGTATTCCAGATCGCGCACGCCGATATGGCGTTCAAGCGGATGCGCTCCCCCGCCCTGTTCCGCCGCGAGCCCCTGGAGCTCCTGATCGCCCGGCTGGTGGGGGACGTCAGCTTCGCCGACCTCGCCTTGCCGGTGGTGATGAACACCGTGGACATCAACTCCGGCATGCAGGTCCTGTGGGGACTCCCCGGGCTCGACGACATCCCGGTGCGCGACGCCGTGTTCGGCTCGTGCGCGCTCCCCGGCTACCTGCCGCCGCACGAGATCCGGGGGCGGTTCTACGC
>JBOHSO010000366.1:0-2669 GCA_050921685.1 Gemmatimonadales bacterium | reverse complement strand
CAGGATCGCTCCAACATGGCTGGAAGAAAGGCCTGGGTGACGAGGAGTGTCCCGGTCACGTTGACGGCGAACAGGCGCTGCCATTCGTCGGGGGTGATCTTGAGGACCGGCGCGGACGAGGCCGTCCCCGCGTTGTTGACGAGGATATCGACCGCGCCGAGCCGGTCGCGGGCCGTGCGAGCGAGCTCCGTGACACTGGTGGCATCGGTCACGTCGCAGCGAGTCGCGAACGCCTCCCCTCCGTCGCCCCGCAGCCCCTCGGCGACCGCCTCGACCTCCGCGGGATGCCGTGCTGCCACGAGCACTCGAGCCCCCGCCTCCGCGAGTGCCCGTGCGACGGCGGCTCCAATGCCGCGGCCGCCACCCGTGATCACGGCGTTGCGAGCCGCGAGGGTCATCCGGCGCTCCGCGCCAGCTCGATCATCACCGCTTCCTCGAGGATCGCGCCCAGCAAGGCGATCGTGTTGGTCCCCTCGTCGGCCGTTGCCTCCGCCGGGTACCCGAAGTACGCCCGTGGCCCGCCGGCTTCGACGAAGCTCTTCTGGCCGGCGGCGATCGCCGCGGACAGCGAACGGGCGTTTGGCGGCAGCTGCCGTTGCAACGTCTCGCGCACCAGCTCAGGCCGAGCCGCCATCACGATGGATGTTTCGTAGCGGCCGGCGTGGCAGGCGCCGCTCTTGAACTCCGCCGTGAGCCGCGTCGCCCAGGGGCGTTGGGTCACGTCGGGGAACACGATCCGCACGCGTCCCGCGCCGGTCACGAGTCCGACGCCGGTCCGCACCGCGTCGAGATGGGTCGGGTCGAGGTGCGCGTTGGCGAGCGCCAGCAAGTCGAAGTCGTGTCGCCCTAGACTCTCGGCGATGCCAACGAGGAGTCCCGTCAGCGCGCCGGGGTCGAGCGATACCGTGCCGGGAAAGTCGGCCGCGAATGGGGCTGGGGCGTACACCAACGCGGGAAGCAGCAGCACGTCCATCCCGCGGAGGGCGAGCTTCTCGGCGCCGGTCCGTGCCATCGCGTCGGCGATGAGCACGTCGGTGGCGACCGGCAGGTGCGGACCGTGCGCCTCGAGCGCGCCGATCGGCAGGATGACGACGGCCCGCTCGCGGTCGAGGCCGCCGATGTCCTGCCAGGTCAGCTGCGCGAGCTCGCGAACCGGCATGCGACGCGGGTGGGGACGGGGAGGGAACGCGCTGGTTGACCGAGGGGTGGAGCCGGGCGCATCATCTCCCCATGACGTTCGAGCCGCCGGATCGATTCAATCTCGCGGAGTACTTCCTCGACGCGCGGGTGCGCGAAGGGCGGGGGTCGAGAACGGCGCTCGTCACGGATCAGGGTGCGCTCACGTACACGGAGGTTCAAGCGCGCGCCAACCGCTTTGGCCACCTCCTCAGGGAGGCGGGGGTGGAGCCGGAGCAACGCGTGCTGCTGGCGCTCCCCGACGGTCCGGACTTCGTCGCCGCGCTGTTTGGTACCCTGAAGATTGGCGCCGTGGTGGTGATGGTCAACCCGCAGCTCGGGGTCGAGGCCATCGAGTATTTCTACGCGTACACCCGCACGCGCGTCGCCGTGACGCATCGGGAGACCCTCGAGCCGTTTCGGGCCGCCGCCAAGAGCGCCCCCCAGCTCGCGCCGGTGCTGGTGGCCGACGATCCGGCGGTCGCGGCGCGGCTCGATCGGCTTCCCGTCACGCTGGACACCTTCCCCAGCCACCGGGACGATGCGGCCATCTGGCTCTTCTCCGGCGGCACCACCGGTCAACCAAAGGCCGTCGTGCAGACCCACACCGCGTTCGCCAACACCACCGAGTGCTACGCCAAGGGCGTGCTGCAGTACCGCGAGACCGATCTGACGCTCTCCGTGCCCAAGCTCTTTTTCGGCTACGCGACCGGCGCGAACCTGTTGTTTCCCTTCTCGGTCGGCGCGGCGGCGGTGTTGTTCCCGGAGCGGTGCACCGCCGAGGTGCTGTTCGAGCGGATCGCCCGGCACCGGCCGACCATCCTGATCAACGTCCCCACGATGGTCAACCACATGGTGGCCCATCCGGATGCGGAGCGGCAGGACCTCTCGACCCTGCGTTTCGCCACGTCGGCCGGCGAGGCGCTGCCGGTCGAGCTGTACGACCGGTGGAAGCGGGTGTTCGGTGTGGAGCTGCTGGACGGCCTCGGCACCGCCGAGATGTGGCACATCTTCATCTCGAACAAACCGGGAGCAGTGAAGCCAGGGACACTCGGCACCGTCGTGCCGGGGTTCGACGTCCGCGTGCGGGACGATTTAGGCCACGATCTCCCCGACGGTGAGGCCGGGATGCTGTGGGTGCGCGGTGGCGCGCGCGCCATCGGCTACTGGCAGCAGATGGATAAGACGCAGGCCGCCTTCCGCGGCGAGTGGTACGTCTCTGGCGATCTCGTGCGCCGCGATCGCGACGGCTACTTCACCTACTGTGGCCGCGCCGATGACTTGCTGAAGGTCGGCGGCCGCTGGCTCGCACCGCAGGAAGTGGAAGGCTGTTTGCTGCAGCATCCACTCGTCAAAGAGGTCGCGGTCGTCGGCATCGAAGATGCGAACGGCCTCACCAAGCCGCACGCGTTCGTCGTCGCCAGGCAACAACATCCGGGGCTGGAAGAGGAGCTACAGGCGTTCGCGCGCGAGCGCTTGGAGCCCTACAAGGC
>JBOHSO010000365.1:0-5297 GCA_050921685.1 Gemmatimonadales bacterium | reverse complement strand
CGTCGCGCACCGGCCGCACGAGGTGCTCGATCTCCTCGCCGGCACCCGATTCCGCCACCAGGGAGCCGGCGAGAAACGCCCCGAGCGCGACGGAATACCCGAACTCCTGCGCCACGAAGGCCATGGTGAAGCAGACACCGATGCTGGCGACCAGGGTCGTCTCGGCGCGCCCGATGCGGGTGACAAGCCGAATGAACCGCGGGACGATCAGCATCCCGACCACGAGCAGGCCGACGAGGAACGCGGCGAGCCGGCCGACGGTGGCGGCGAGCGCTCCTGCCGAGACGCCGGCGCCGGTCGCCACGGCGGTCAGCACCGCCATGAAAAGGACGGCGATCAGGTCCTCGATGAGCAGGATTCCGACCACGAGCTCGCGCAGGCGCGCGCCGATGCGCTGCTCGTCGAACACCTTGGCGATGATCGTCGTGCTCGAGATGGCGATCACGGCGCCGGTGAACACGCTTTCGAGCGTCGACCACCCCAGCAGCCGGCCGGCGAGAAACCCCAGCCAGGCCATGGCGCCGCATTGGATCACGGCGGTGAAGGCAGCCGTGGGACCGACTCGAACGAGCCGGGCGAGGCTGAACTCGAGGCCGAGCGAGAACATGAGCAGGATCACGCCCAGCTCGGAGAGCGTCTGCACGATCGTCCGATCCGCGACGACCGGGACGGGCACGTGCGGTCCGACGATCAGGCCGGCGATGATGTATCCCAGCACGACGGGCTGGTGCAGCCGCTGGAACAGCACCGTCGTGACCGCCGCGACGGCCAGCACGATCGTCAGCGACCGGAGGAACTCGTGGACGTCGATCATGGAATGCCCGGCGGCGAGCTACGGATCGCCATGAAGGGCAACGAGGACCGGACCACCGCGGCCCGGCGCCTGCGGCGGCGCGACTAGGGAACGGCGGCCGGCTCAGCCGCTGGCGACCGCCAGGTCCGGCTCGGGCGACCGCCCGTCTTCCGATTTGAGATAGGCGTGCGGGTCGTGGTACAGCGCGCCCGCCGGCAGCCACTGGTACAACGGCCCCAGCTCGCGGCGCACCCGATCCACGAAGAACGCCGGGAGCTCGGTCGATTCCTGCTCGAAGTACCGCCGGAACGGCAGGTCGGCATCCAGCCGGCGCCGGACCTCCGTGTAGTACTTGAGCCGGCCGAACCCCTCGGAGGAAACCGCGCGCACCACGTTCATCCAGCGCGGAATCATCGTGCGGGTCGCCCGAAACCGATTGGCGATCGCGCGCCAGGAAAACGTGTATGAAGTCAGGCCGATCACCTGGTCGTAGAACTCGGTCCAGGAATAGTTCTTCGGCTTGACGTTCATCGCGTGGTTGTTGTCCAGAAAGTGGAACGGGAACCCCAGCACGCGTTTGGAGCGCTGGTACTGCAAGTTGAGCGGGGCTGCCCGCCCGAACGCCGAGAGGAGCGAGTAACCGGGGAAGGCGCCGGGCGTCAGATCGATGAACCGCTTCGTGAGCTCGAATGGCTCGGACCCGGCATCCCCGTCCAGGCCCAGCACGAAATTTGTTTGCACGTAGGGGAGGTAGCGCATGATCATGTTCACGTGCTCGGAGACCTCCCGAACCTTGTCCATCCCGGTCCGCTTGCCGGTCTTCGACTTGTTGCCCATGTCGTACCACGACTCGATCCCCGGCAGGACGGCCTTGAAGCCGTTACGGCGCAGCCGCTGCAGGTGCGGCTCGGACAACAGCGACAGACTGCTCTCGGCGACGAAATCGATGCTGTCCGGCGGCACGGCCGCTTCGATCGCCTCCATGTAGTCGTCGAACCGGACCCCGAAATTCGGATCGTGCCAGCCGACCCGCGGCCGGCGCCGGGTGGTCAGCAGGAACCGGAGATCCTCGGTCATCTCCTTGAAGTCCAGCGGTTGATAGGGGACCACCGAATCGATGCAGAAGCTGCACGTATAGGGGCAGCCCAGGCTCCCCAGCATCGGCACGAGCTTGAGGACGGGCGCTTTACGCAACGTGGAGTCGATGAACTTCCACCGTTCGCGTACCCCGGGCAATGCGGCCGGTTGGCGCTTGGCGGCGAGGTGGACACCCAGAGGGCGGTGCTGGGCGCAATCTTGCAACACGTCGCGGATCACGGCCTGGTCGGTGAATCCCAGTACGTAGTCGAAGTACTGCTGCGCGTCCTCCGGGTAGCAGCGGGCATGGGGCCCGCCGAGGACGGTGATCGCCCCCCGCGACCGGAACAGGTTGCTCAGTGAGTAGGCGAGCATCGCCGCCTCGCTGAAGGAGCCGATGAACACCAGATCGACATTCTCCGGCAGCTCTTCGATCAGATTCTCGAAGCCCGTATAGCACACAAGCGTGACTTCGTGGCCTTCGGCTTCACACCACACCCCCACGACTTGCGGCATGATGCTCGCGAGGTTGGCGTTCATGACCCGCGCGTACAGGGCGCGGGTTGGGCCTCTGGTGACGAGATCGATGATGCCGATACGGAGTCTGCGCATGCGCCTCACGGGGCCGAAGGTCGTCCAAAGCTGCCCTAGAGATCGGCCGACCGCAAGGAACAGATTCCGTGCCGCGTCGAACGACGACCCGAGTCCCATTGCGGGGACGCGGGGAGCCGCCCACTATTCCGCAGTCCCGCAGCCGGCGGCCATGCCTTGGCGGATTTCTACCAGACCGGTGTCATCACCACGCTGCACCGGCTCGGCGAGACGCACCTCGAGCGCCTCGAAGCCGAGCTCGTAGAGTTCGCCAAGAACCGGCCGTTGACTCTCGTCATCCCGGCGTTGGCGTCGGAAATGGACGGCCCGGCGTTGCCCGGCATCGTCGAAATCCTGAAGGGCGTCCCCTACCTGCATCGCATCCTGATCGGGCTCGATGCCGCCACGCAGAGTGATTTCGAGCGCGCCCGCAAGTTCTTCAGCGTGCTCCCGCAGCGGACCGACATCCTGTGGCGGGACGGCGCGCGCATCCAGCAATTGTACCGGAAGCTGGAGGAAGCGGGGGTGTTCACGGGCGCGCCCGGCAAGGGACGCGTGGTGTGGATGGCGCTGGGGTGCGTGCTGGCCGACCCGGAGTCGCGCACCATGGCCGTGCACGACGCCGACATCGTGGCCTACCGGCGCGACCTGCTCGCCCGCCTCTGCTACCCGGTGATGAACCCGTCGCTCGGCTACGAATACGCCAAGGGGTACTACGCCCGGCTCAGCGACGGACGGCTGTACGGGCGGGTGTCGCGGCTGTTCGTGACTCCGCTCTTGCGCTGCCTCCTCAAGATCGTGGGCTATCATCCGTTCCTCGTGTTCCTCGACTCGTTCCGCTACCCGCTCGCGGGGGAGTTCGCCATGGACGAGGGTCTGGCGCGGGTGATGCGGGTGCCGTCCGACTGGGGCCTCGAGATCGGCCTGCTCGCCGAAGTCCAGCGCAACCTCGCAACCCGGCGCGTGTGCGAAGTGGATGTCGCCGACGCGTACGAGCACAAACACCAATCGCTGGAGGTGGACTGGCCGCAGGCGGGGCTGTTCAAAATGGCGGTGGACATCGCGAAGTCCCTGCTGTGCACGCTGGCCCAGGAAGGGATCGAGATCTCCGAGGGATTCTTCCGCACGGTGCGCGCCACCTACTTGCGGATGGGGCAGGACCAGGTGAGCCGCTACGCCGACGACGCGGCGATCAACCACCTCCGCTTCGATCGCCACGCGGAGAACACGGCGGTCGAGATTTTCGCCAAAGCCATCGAGATCGCCGCCACGGACGTCTACGACGACCCGCTCGGCGCGCCGACGATACCCCAGTGGGCCCGGGTGATGTCGGCTCTCCCCGACAGCCTCAACGAGCTGAGTGCGGCCGTCGCTGCCGACAACCGCTAGCCTGGCCGTCATCACCGACCTGGACGGCTGCCTGCTGGACGCGCGGGACTACGGCTTCGATCCCGCGCGGGCCGTGCTGCGGCGCCTGCGCCGGTGGGGCGTGCCGCTGGTGCTGTGCACCAGCAAGACGCGCGCGGAACTGCGCGTCCTCTTCGCGGCGTTGGGGAGCGCGCACCTGGCCGTGATCGAGGACGGTGGTGGAATCCTCGTCCCGCCCGGATTCGCCCGTCACACATCGCTGCCCGGCGCGCGCCGCACTCGCGACGGGCGGCTGCTCGGCCTATCCGCCTCGTACCGGGTTGTGCGGCGCGCCTTCCGGCGGCTGGCGCACGTGACGCATGGCGCCGTTCGGGGGTTCGGGGACATGCCGGCCGCCGAGCTGGCGAGGATGTCCGGCCTCACGCTCCACGCCGCGCGGCTCGCCAAGCGGCGTGAATTCGATGAGCCATTCCTGTTCCTGCGCGATGGTCGGCGACAGGCGCCACGGGCGCATCGCTTCGCCACGCGGCTCGGCCTCGCCGTCACGCACGGCGGTCGGTTCTTCCACCTGCACGGCCAAACCGACAAGGGCTGGGCGATCCGCCTGGTGCGCCGTCTCCTCCTCGAGCCCGCGCACGGCACGCTCACGGTGATCGCCCTGGGGGACAGCGCGCTCGACGCGCCGATGCTGCGGGAGGCCGACCACGCCATCATCGTGCCCACCCCGAGCGGTCGCCCCGACCCCTCGCTGCGACGCCTGGTGCCGGGAGCGTCCATCGCGCCGGCCCCCGGCCCGGCCGGCTGGGCACGCGTCGTCGCCGGCACCCTCCGGCGATACGGCGTCGCCTAGTGCCGTTCCAACTATTCCCGCCAGGTCATCGGAAGCCCATACTGGCTGGTGGCGCGCTCACGCCGCACTCGGCACGTATGCCATATCAAGTTGGCACGGCACTAGTGGACTGTAGTCATGAGTTCGAAAGTGCCCGGATGCGCCGGCTTGGATCCGCGTAGGACCAGCGGAAGGGGGTGGCGGTACGATTGTACTGATGAATGTAGCGCCGCAGCTTGCGAGCCAAGTCCGTCACCGAGGTGAAGATGCCGCGCGCGATG
Organism: Gemmatimonadales bacterium; assembly: GCA_050921685.1. Classification (GTDB taxonomy): domain Bacteria; phylum Gemmatimonadota; class Gemmatimonadetes; order Gemmatimonadales; family GWC2-71-9; genus DASTHG01. The sequence continues at coordinate 358 of JBOHSO010000365.1, read as the reverse complement.
ACATCGCGCTCGATCTTCGCAAACCAGAGTTCGACCTGATTGAGCCACGAACTGTTGGTCGGCGTATAGTGCAGCGTGACGCGCGGATGCGCGGCAAGAAACGCCTGCACCTGCGGCGTCTTGTGGGCCGAGAGATTGTCGGCGATCACATGGATCGCTCGACGTTTGGGCTGGGAGTCCACCAGCTGGGCGAGAAACGCCACGAACTCGCTGCTGGTGTGCCGAGCGGCGGTCTTGCCGAGCACCGCGCCGGTGCGTGTCTCGAGCGCCGCGTAGAGCGAGAGGGTGCCGTGGCGCACATACTCGAAGCCGTGTCGCTCCGCCCGGCCCGGCGACATGGGCAGCACGGGATCACGGC
>JBOHSO010000364.1:0-4612 GCA_050921685.1 Gemmatimonadales bacterium | reverse complement strand
GCGCTGCACCGCGCGGCGCGCGCGACGCGGGATTCGGGGTTCGACCGCCTGGTTTTCGAGTTCTCGGGCGATACCCTGCCCGGGTACCAAGTCGCCTATGCGACGGACTCGATTCGCCACTGTGGATCGGGTGACCCGGTGTCGCTCACCGGCACCGGCTTTCTCGTGGTGCGGTTCGAGCCCGCGCAGGCGCACGACGGGCAGGGCCGCCCTACGATCACCGATCGCGAGTGGGCGCCCGAGCTGCCGGCGGTGAAACAGTTGAAGCTGGTGTGCGACTTCGAGGGACAGGTCGAATGGGCGGTAGGGCTGGCCGGGGCCCGCCGCTACCGCGTGATCGAGGCCGCCGCGCCCGCTCGGGTGATCGTGGATGTGCGTCACCGCGACTGATCGCCACGCCGTCCGCTGGTGGTCGATCTTGGCCGCTCTCGCCTGCGCCTGCGGCAAGCCACCACCGGAGCCGCAACCGTGCCCCGAGCCGGCGCGCCCGGCGGGTGCGGCACGCCTGCGCTCGGTCGAGGCCCGGCCGTCTCCGTTCGATGCGGCATTCGCCGCCAGAGGCGCGGAGTTCCGCGTGCCGCCCTCGCTGCTCAAGGCGATCGCCTGGGTCGAGACGCGCTGGCAGATGGTGCGGGGGGAGGAGGAGTGTCCGGGGCTGCCGCCCGCCTTTGGTGTGATGGCGCTGCGCGGCCCGGCGCTCGAGCGCGGCGCCGCACTGGCCGGCGTGACTGCGCAGGCGGCGCGCAGCGATACCGTCGCCAACATCCGCGCCGCCGCGGCGCTGCTCGACGCGCTGGCCAGCGAGGCCGGGATCGACCGCTCACGCCCCGAGGCGTGGGAGCCCGTCGTCTCCCGCTTCAGCGGGATCGCGCTGCCCCAAGGCCGTGCGGCCTACAGCGCAGACGTGAACCGTGTGCTGCCACAGGGTGCGCGGATCGCTCCTCTCGTTGCCGCCCCGTGCCCGCCGCCCCCGCCGCCCCCGCCGCCCCCGCCGCCTCCTCCACCGCCACCTCCACCACCTCCGCCCCCGCCGCAGGATTATCTGCCCGCCGTGTGGCGACCGTCGCCGAACTTCAACACGCGGCCGGCGGACTCGACCGGCCTGGTGCACATGGTAATCATCCATACGTGTGAGAGCGGGTATACGAGCTGTTGGAGCTGGCTCGTGAACCCGGTGTCGCAGGTGAGCGCGCACTACGTCGTCAACGAGGAGGGCGACGAGATCTCGCAGCTGGTGCGCGAGCCCGGCCGGGCGTTCCACATCGCCGCGCTGTACGACTGCGCCCTGAACCGGCGGCATGAGTGCCGGCTGAACGGCGTGCAGAGCAACCATTTCACCGTGGGCATCGAGCACGCCGGCTTCGCGTCGCAAGACTCCTTTCCCGCCTCGCAGCTCGCGGCGTCGGCCGCCCTGGTGTGCGACGTCACTCGGCGGCTCGACGTGCCGCGTGACTGGCAGCACGTCGTCGGCCACGGCCTGCTCCAGCCGCAGAACCGCACCGACCCGGGGCCGCGCTGGCCCTGGGTCTCCTACCTGCACCGGATCCAGGCGGATTGTGGCGAGCTGGTGGTGGACGACGCCGCGGAGTTCAACGCCCCGGGCGCCACGGCCGCGACGGTGCCGGGGACGTGGACGGCGGCCGACGCGACGCGGGACTACTACGGCGGCGGGTACCACTGGGCGAGGACGGCGCCCGACGCGCTCGCTGGGGCGGAGTTCGCGTTTCACCTGGACAGCGCGGAACGCCGTTCGATCGACGCCCGCTGGACCAGCGGGACCAATCGCTCGTCCCGCGCCGCCTACGCGGTGATCTCCGCCGCCGGCGACACCCTCGCCACCGTGCGCGTGGATCAGACCACGGGCGGCGGCCGCTGGCACGCCCTCGGCACCTGGACCTTCCCTGCAGGGTGGAGCCGTGTGGTCCTGCTGCGCCGCGACGCGGCCGGGCCCGTGGTCGTCGCCGATGCGGTCCGCGTGCGCAAGGGGCCGTGACTAGGCGCCGACCGCCTTGCCCAGGACCGGTATCCGGCGCAGCACCACCATCAACCCGAGCGACACCGCCAGCACGCCCGCCGTGAGCAGCGGGATTCCCAGGATCGCTGGAATCGTGGTACCGGTGAGGCGGAAGCCGAGCACGTCGCTGCTCAGGAGATCGAGCAGCAACGGGTGCACCAGGTACACCCCGAAGCTCGATGCACCGATGCTCCGCAACAGCGCGAGCAAGCGCGGGTGGCGCCCTACCCAGGCCGAGGGCTCCGGTTGCGTGAGCAGCACGAACCACGCGACGCTCATCACCAGCACGTTGGGGCGGTCGTAGCCGAACAATCCCACGTTCAGGGTCTCCGTCCCGGTGAGACGGGCCGTGGCGAGGGCGGTCCACGTGCCGACGAGCAGTACGAGCAGCAGCAGCTGGCGGCGCGTCGCGGGAACGACGCGGACCTCGGCGAGCCAACTCCCGGCGAGGAGGTAACCGACGTAGGTGCTCACCACCAGCACCGGGATGGCCACGTTGGGGTATCCCCACCACGTCGACAGCGGCAGCAGCGACGTCCCCACGAACCAGAACCCCAGCGTGTAGCGGCGCAGCGGCTGGGAGGCTTCCCGGGCGAGCGGCCGCAGCAACGGCACCGCCAGGTACAGCCCGAGCAGGACGTACACGTACCAGAGGTGGTAGTACAAGGGGCCGTTCAGCAGCTCTCGAGGGAACCGGGTCCAGGCGACCGGATGGTGGTCGCGCCACGCCAGCCATACGATGGCAATGAGCGACCAGGAGACGAGCGGCACCGCGATGCGCCCACCTCGGCGCCACAGGAAACGCGCGATCGACTCCGCGCGCCGCTCCGGCGAGAGCAGCAGCCAGCCGGTGAGCATGACGAAGAGCGGGACGGAAGGCCGGACGAAGCTGTCGTAGACGAGCCCGGCCCACCAGTCGGCCGGCCCCTGGGCCGGTCCCGAGTTCGCGACGGTGCCGGAGGTGTGGAGCACGACCACGAGGACGGTCGCCACCGCGCGTACCAGATCGGGCGCCACGGCGCGACTGCCGGTAGTCTCGGCCGAGGCGGTGTCGATCGGCATCGCTTATGCGCCGCGCAGCCGCAGGATCTCTTCCAGCACTTCGATATCCGCGGCGTCCTGCAGGCGCCCCGTGCGCTTCGTCTCGATGAGGTCCTCGATCGCGATCAGGGGGATCGGCACACCCTCGACGGTGACGACCGATGCGCGCGGCGCCGCCTGCTCGTACTTCACACGCCACGCCACGGTAAACACATCCACAGCAGGATCGTCACCGATCACGGTGATCAGCCGCTGGAGAATTTCGTCAGGGGACCATTCGCGCGCGAAGCCGTAGCCGACCGCCGATAGCGCGGAGAGCACGCGGGTCGCGTTGTCGATGGTGCGTGCGATCAGGATGTCGACGTCGCCGGTCGCCCGGACGTAGCCGTGCAGCACGCACGCCACACCGCCGATGACGAGGTACTTCGCGCCGGCCGCGTTGAGCGCCTGGGCGATCGACTGGGGCGTCAGACGCCGGCGAGGCGGGCCTTCCTCCACTGGTAGAAATCCTCGTAGGAGTCGAACCCGATGACTTGGTGGCGTGGGCCGCGGCGGTGCGTGCCGTGCGGCGCCTCGCGTGCCAAGCGGGAAAGCGCGTCGGAGCGGCGCAGCCGCTCTTCGGGTGTGAGGGCGAGCTCGGATTCGAGATGACGCCGCCGGGCTTCGGCCACGAGACCGGCGCCATAACCGGGCGATGCAGACTCCCTGACCAGGCGGCCGCTTCCGGTTGCGCCGCTCGCGAGATATTCGCGAACCGCGTCCACGATGACTCGGCTGCGCGACCGGTCCACCTCCCGTGCGCGCCGTTCCACCGCCGCCAATACGTCGCGGGGAATCGTGATGGTGATTCGAGTGAGGGGCATCCTATCATACTCAATATGACTGACTCATACTACCATACATTGGCGCCCGCCGGCCGGCAAGCCTAAGCTGGCCACAGTCGCGGAGTGCTCGACACATGCACCGCTCGGGGTTCAAGGACCACTTCTCCCAAACCGCGGCCGCCTACGCGGCGCATCGGCCCGTCTATCCGCCCGCCCTGGCGGATTACCTGGCGGGGCTGGTCGCGCACCGGGAGCTGGCCTGGGATGCGGGCTGCGGCTCCGGGCAGCTGTCGCTGCTGCTGGCCGATCGATTCGAGCGGGTGGTCGCCACCGACGCCAGCCCGGAGCAGCTCGCGCGCGCCAGGCCGCATGCCCGGGTCGAGTACCGCCACGCGCCGGCAGAGGCGAGCGGCCTGCCGAAGGCAATCGTGGATCTCGCCGCCGCGGCGCAGGCGGCGCATTGGTTCGACCTCACGCGATACTACGCCGAAGTGCGCCGCGTGGCGCGCCCGGGCGGGATCGTCGCCCTGGCGACCTATGACCGAATCCGCGCCGGTGGCGATGCGGATCGCGTGATCGACCGGTTCTATACCGGCGTGCTCGGCACGTATTGGCCGCCGCAGCGCCGCTACGTAGACGACCGCTACCGCTCGTTGCCGTTTCCGTTCGACGAGATCGCCGCACCGGAGCTCGAGCTGCGCGCCGAGTGGACGCTCGCCGATGTGCTCGGCTA
>JBOHSO010000363.1:0-2501 GCA_050921685.1 Gemmatimonadales bacterium | reverse complement strand
TCTCTGACCATCGCCTCGAACGGCTGGAACAGCGGCGGCAGCGGGACCATCGCCACGGCGTCAGCCACCGCCTCGGTGCCACCGCGCTCGGCCGCCGCGGCGGCGCGCAGCGGGTCGGGCTCGTCGGTGCGGCGCGCCTGCCGCAGGGTCGCGACGTGGTCGATGTTGACGTAGAGGCGCATGAGTTTTTACCTTCGGATCGTTCCACTCACCTGAGGTGGCTTGCGATGCGACGGCTGGCCCTGCTCTCGATCCTGCTGGGAACCGCCTGCGGAGGCGGGCGCTCGCAACTGCCGGTGCCGTCCACGATGAACGACGCGCTCACGCAGTTCCTCGACGCGGTGAAAGTCAAAGACATCCAGCGCATGGGCCGGCTGTGGGGGACCACGCGAGGTCCGGCGGCGGAGTGGATGTCGGACTCGGTGCTACACATGCGGATGACGGTCGTCCATCGGTACCTGACGGCTAACGGGTATCGGATTGTCGAAGGCCCGCTGTCGGTGCCCGGGGTGAGCGAGCGGCGCATATTCCGGGTCGAGCTGCAACGCGCACAGTGCAACCACGTGCAGCCGATCGAGCTGGTGCAGGCGAATCGTGGTGGGTGGCTTGTGTACGACGTGCACCTGGAGAGCGCGAGCGGTCCAGGCGCCTGCCAGCCAGCCGCGCCGGGAACCCGGCCCTAGCGCCCGAGCGTTCTTCATTCGGTCAGTTCCAGGAGGATGCCGGCGGTCGCGCTCGGATGCACGAAAGCGATTCGCCGGCCGCCCGCGCCGCGACGCGGCGTCTGGTCCACCAGGCGGTAGCCCGCGGCGCGGCAGCGGGCCAGCGCCTCATCGAGGTCCGCCACGCGATAGCAGACGTGATGGATCCCGGATCCGCGCCGGGCGAGGAACTTCGCGATCGGGCCATCAGGTTCGCTCGGCTCGAGCAGCTCGACGTCGACGTCGCCGAACTGCAGGCTGACGATGGTCGCGCCATCAGCCACTTCGGGATGGCCGGGCGCGAGGCCGAGCACGTCGCGGTAGAACGGCAGCGCGTCGGCGATGCGGGGAACCGCGATGCCGACGTGGGCGAGGCGCGGCGTGGGATCGCTCATTAACGCGTGAACTTAACGACGGGATGAGAAGGAGCAAATGCATGACGGCAACGCAACCCGTGGCGGTCACCGACGCCACGTTCGGACAGGAAGTCGAGCAGCACAAAGGGGTGGTGGTCGTCGATTTCTGGGCCACGTGGTGCGGTCCCTGCCACATGGTGGCGCCGATCCTGGAACAGCTGGCAGGTGAATACGCCGGCCGGGTCCGGGTGGCGAAGGTGGACGTGGACGCCAACCAGCAGACGACCATGCGCTTCAACGTCCGCTCGATTCCGAGTATTCTATTCTTCAAGGACGGCCGTCACGTCGATACCCTCGTGGGGGCCTATCCGAAGACGGCCTTCAGCGAGAAGATCGAGCAGCACCTGAAGTAACCGTTCCCTCCCCGGAGGGTCGCGATGCGCGCGAGCACCGCTCGCCTGACGAATTCGCCGGTCCGGCTCGCGGAGCTCGCCTTCCCGCAGGCGGGGCGACTCATCCATCGGACGCGGCTCGCGTTCATTCATCTCGACAACGTTCTGTCGTTCGCCAAGCGGGACCGCGACGGCCGAGTCGACGGCTACCTCGTCGCGTGGCTCCCGGACGAGTGCTTGATGCTGCTGCTCCGCTCCGGCGAAGCGGTGAACGCCGTGTCGCTCCACACGACCGGCCGCGAGATCATTCCCATCGCCGAGGCGCTGCGCCGGATGCAGACCGAGGTCGAGCGCGGCGAGCTGGCCTACTGCACGGCGCCGCTGGAGCAGCTCGCGTGGATGTACCAGTCCTGCGCCGGGCCCTTGAGGGTCAGGACGGTGGATGCCCGGAAGCCGGACGCGCTGTTTCCGGCGCTGGCCCAGGAGCAGACGACGGGCGTGCTCGAGCTGATCTCCAACGGCCGCGTCTCCTACCTGCGCTTCGACGAGGGCCGCTTCGCCGGCGGCTATTTCTGCAACCGGCCCGAGAGCGTGGCGGTGCCGAAGTACGTCGAGTCGCTCTTCCGACCCGCCCCCGACGGCACGCCGGCCGCGCTGTCCGCGGCCCTGTTCCCGTTCGTGGCCGAGCTGCCTCCGCAGGCGCCGGTCGCGCTCGTGAACACCTATCGCGAGCTCTACTGGAGCATCGCGGAGGCGGTGGAGCGCGAGGTGCCCGGCGAGGGGAAACGGCGCGCCCAGCGCGTGGCGGCGAGTATCGGCGGCACCCACCGGGCGCTCGAGCTGCTCAGCGCGCCGCGCGACGCGGAGCTGGCCGACTCGGTGGTCCAGCCCGACGAGCTGTCCCAGGCGCTCTCCGATTGGGCCCTGCAGCTGCTCGAGGGTGTCGAGATCATGATGCCCGGCACGGCCCCCAAGGTGCTCCGGGACGCCACGCGGGAGCACCGCTACGTGCTGCAATCGGCCGGGTTCTACGACCGGCTGCCGTGGCCGGT
>JBOHSO010000362.1:0-12797 GCA_050921685.1 Gemmatimonadales bacterium | reverse complement strand
ATGGTCGGGAACCTCAAGGTGTTTCAGGGGCCCGAGCACTTCAACGCGTACGCGGAAGGATTGCGGACGATCGGCGCCCCGATCCTGGGCTACGGCCAACTGCTGTGGATCGTCCGGGCGATCCTGCTCGCCGCGGCGGCGCTCCACATCTGGGCGGCCTACGAAGTCACCCGCGCCAGCTGGGCGGCCCGACCGCGCGGCTATCACCGCCTCGACCTCGTCGAGACCACGTACGCCGCCCGCACGATGCGGTGGGGGGCGTTGATCATCCTGCTGTTCGTCGCCTACCACTTGCTCGACCTGACGTTCGGCCGGGTGAACCCGAGCTTCGTTCCGGGCGACGTCTACCACAACGTGATCGCCAGCTTCCGCCGCGCGCCGGTCACCGTCGGGTATCTCGTCGCCATGGGGGCGCTCTGCCTCCACATGTATCACGGCATTTTCAGCGGCTGCCAGACGCTGGGGCTCAATCACCCCAAGTACAGCCACCTGCGGCGCGCGGCGGCGCTGGTATTCAGTGTGGTCGTGGCGCTGGGCTTCGTTGCCGTCCCGCTCGCCGTGCTCACGGGCCTCGTGCGGTGACCGTGGAGCTGCGCGCCAGGATCCCCGACGGCCCCATCGACCAGAAGTGGGACCGGCACCGCTTCGAGATGAAGCTCGTGAACCCGGCGAACAAGCGCCGCTACCATATCATCGTGGTGGGCTCCGGGCTGGCAGGCGCCTCGGCCGCGGCCTCGCTCGCCGAGCTGGGCTACCAGGTGTCGTGTTTCTGCTTCCAGGACTCGCCGCGCCGCGCGCACAGCATCGCAGCCCAGGGCGGGATCAACGCCGCGAAGAACTACCAGAACGACGGCGACTCGATCTGGCGCCTGTTTTACGACACCGTGAAGGGCGGCGATTTCCGGGCCCGCGAGGCGAACGTGTATCGCCTCGCCCAGATCAGCGTCAACATTATCGACCAGTGCGCCGCTCAGGGGGTGCCGTTCGCGCACGAGTACGGCGGCCTGCTCGCCAACCGGTCCTTCGGCGGGGCCCAGGTGTCCCGGACCTTCTATGCCCGCGGCCAGACCGGCCAGCAGCTGCTGCTCGGCGCCTATCAAGCGCTCGCCCGCCAAATCGGCCTGGGTCAGGTGTGTATGTACCCGCGCGCCGAGATGCTGGATCTGGTCGTGATCGACGGCAAGGCCCGCGGTATCGTCGTGCGGGACCTGGTGACAGGGGAGGTCCGCTCGCACGCCGCCCACGCGGTGGTGCTCGCCACCGGCGGGTACGCGAATGTCTATTTCCTTTCGACCAACGCCAAGGGCTGCAACGTCACCGCCACCTGGCGCGCCGCGAAACGCGGGGCCCTGTTTGCGAACCCGTGCTTCACGCAGATCCACCCCACCTGCATTCCTGCCAGCGGCGAGCACCAGTCCAAGCTCACCCTGATGAGCGAGTCTTTGCGCAATGACGGCCGCATCTGGGTGCCGAAACAGCCGGCCGATCGGCGGGCGCCGAACGACATCCCCGACTCCGAGCGGGATTACTACCTCGAGCGACTGTACCCGAGCTTCGGGAATCTCGTGCCGCGCGACGTCGCGTCGCGCCGCGCCAAGGAGATGTGCGACGCCGGGCACAGCGTCGTTCCCGGCGGCCACGGCGTGTGTCTCGACTTCCGCGACGCCCTCCAGCGCCTCGGGCGCCAGGCGATCACCGAGCGCTACGGAAACCTGTTCGAGATGTACGAGCGCATTACGGGTGAAGACCCCTACGCCGTGCCGATGCGCATCTACCCGGCGCCGCATTACACCATGGGCGGGCTGTGGGTGGACTACAACCTGATGAGCAACCTCCTGGGACTGTACGTCATCGGCGAGGCGAACTTCTCCGACCACGGCGCCAACCGGCTCGGCGCGTCGGCGCTGATGCAGGGTCTCGCCGACGGGTATTTCATTCTTCCCGCTACCATCGGCGACTACCTCGCCCAGACGAAGCTCGACGCGGTCGATTCGAGTCATGCCGCGTTTGGACAGGTCGAGCACGAGGTGCGCGAACGCACGCAGCGGCTACTCGCGGTCAACGGCTCGCGCAGCGTCGATTCCCTCCACCGCGAGCTCGGGGCGGTCATGTGGAACCAGTGCGGGATGTCCCGCAGCCGCGCCGGTCTCGAGGACGCCATTGCGCGGATCCGTACGTTGCGCCAGCGGTTTTGGAGCGAAGTGTACGTGGGCGGGACGGATGAGGATCTCAATCAGGCGCTGGAGAAGGCGGGACGGGTGGCGGATTTCTTCGAGTTCGCCGAGCTGATGTGCGTGGACGCGCTGCACCGCGAGGAGTCGTGCGGCGGCCATTTCCGCGAAGAATCGGTGACAGCGGACGGCGAAGCCAAACGCGATGATGCGCGGTTTTCCTACGTCGCGGCCTGGGAGTGGACCGGCGCCGATCGGGCCCCGGCGTTGCACCGGGAGCCCCTGGGGTTCGAGTACGTGCACCTGGCCCAGCGGAGCTACACCTAGTGGACCTCGTCCTGCACGTGTGGCGTCAGGCGGGACCGGCCGCTGCGGGGCGGTTCGTCCGCTACGAGGCGACGCACGTCTCCCCCGACATGTCGTTCCTCGAGATGCTCGACGTCCTGAACGAAACCCTCGTGGCGCGCAAGGAAGAGCCGATCGCCTTCGACCACGACTGCCGCGAAGGGATCTGCGGCAGCTGTGGCATGGTGATCGACGGCCGTCCCCACGGTCCCCAGCGGGCCACGACGGCCTGCCAGCTGCACCTGCGGCAGTTCGCGAACGGCCAGGAGATCTGGATCGAGCCGTGGCGGGCGCAGGCCTTTCCGGTGCTGAAGGACCTGGTGGTGGACCGGAGCGCCTTCGACCGCATCATCCAGGCGGGCGGGTACATCACGGCGCGCACCGGCAGCGCGCCGGAGGCGAATGCCATACCCGTTCCCAAGCGCGACGCCGACCGCGCCATGGATGCGGCGGCGTGTATCGGGTGCGGCGCCTGCGTCGCCGCCTGCCCCAATGCGTCGGCCATGCTCTTCGTCGCCGCCAAAGTGAGCCACCTCGGCGCCCTCCCCCAGGGACAACCGGAGCGCTACGACCGGGTGGTGAAGATGGTCGACGTCATGGATGCCGAGGGATTCGGGGCGTGCACGAACCATGGAGAGTGCATGGCGGCGTGCCCCAAGGAAATCTCGCTCGATTGCATCGCGCAGCTGAATCGCGACCTGATCCGGGCGACGCTCAAGCCGCCTCAGAAGGGAACGGCTTGGAGTGGAGCCGCCTGAGCACGCTACAGCTTCACCGCCGCCATCGTCTCTTTCACGGCGTTCGCGGACTTGGCGAGCGCGGCTCTCTCATCAGCCGTGAGCTGGACTTCGAGAATCTTCTCCAGCCCTCCCTTCCCCAGTTTGCAGGGCACGCCGCAGTACATCCCCGAGAGCCCGTACTCGCCCTCGAGCCATGCGGCGCAGGGCATGATCCGTTTCTTGTCGAGCACGATCGACTCGACCATCTGCACGGCGGCCGCGGATGGAGCATAGTAGGCCGACCCGGTCTTGAGCAGCCCGACGATCTCCGCCCCGCCGTTTCTGGTCCGGTCTACGATCGAGTCGAGCGTCGTTTTGTCCAGCAGCTGGGTGACCGGGATGCCCGACACCGTCGTGTAGGAGATGAGCGGCACCATCGTATCGCCGTGGCCACCCAGCACCATCGCCTGGATATCCTCGACGGAGACCTTCAGCTCCTCGGCGAGGAACGCGCGGTAGCGCGCGGTGTCGAGCACCCCCGCCATGCCGATCACCCGCTCGCGCGGGAAGCCGGTGACCGCCTTGGCCACCCAGCACATGACGTCGAGCGGGTTGGACACCATCACGATCAAGGACTGGGGGGCGACCTGCTTGATCTCGTGGGCGACCTGCTTCACGATGTCGGCGTTGGTGCGGACCAAATCGTCGCGGCTCATCCCGGGCTTGCGGGCGATGCCGGCGGTCACGATGAACAGCTCGCTCCCCGCCGCGGGTCCGTAGTCGTTGGCGCCGATCACGCGCGCGTCGAACCCCTCGATCGGCGCCGACTCCCACTGGTCCAGGCCCTTTCCCTGCGGGACGCCTTCCACCACGTCGACCAGCACGACCGTGCGCGCCAGGTCCTTCTCGGCTAGTCGCTGCGCCGCCGTCGCGCCCACGTTGCCGGCCCCCACCACAGTGATCTTGCTGTACATGCTCCCCGTCCGGTGCAGGTCACTCGCCGAAATAGTTCACGCGAAGCGGCGCCCAATATAGCCGTCCGGCCGGCGCTGCGCGGACGCCGGCCAGGCTATGTTACGCGGCAACGGCGCGCCTTTCACGGAGGAATCCGGTCATGACGTTGCAATCCATGAACCCCGCGACGGGAGAGGTGGTGGAGACCTTCCCGGAGACACCGGCAACCGAGGTGGACCGCATCCTCGAGCGGTCCGCCGTGGCGTTCCGCGACTGGCGCCGGCGCCCGTTCGCGGAGCGCGCCGGACGGATGCGGGAAGCAGCCCGCCTGCTGCGCGCCAACAGGGCGCGCTACGCCCGCACCATGACCCTGGAGATGGGCAAGCCGATCGTACAGGGCGAGGCAGAGGCGGAGAAATGCGCCTGGGTGTGCGAGTTCTATGCCGAGCACGCCGAGGAGTTTCTCGCCAACCAGCCGCGCGAGACCGACGCCCGTTCGAGCTTCGTCCGGTTCGATCCACTCGGGCCGGTGCTCGCGGTGATGCCGTGGAATTTTCCGTTCTGGCAGGTGTTTCGCTTCGCAGCGCCCGCGCTGATGGCCGGCAATACCGGCATCCTCAAACACGCCTCCAATGTGCCGCGCTGCGCGCTGGACATCGAGGCGGTGTTCCACGAGGCCGGGGTTCCACCGGACGCGTTCCGCGCGCTGCTCGTCGGCTCCGCAGCGGTCCCGGCGATCATCGCCGATGCGCGAGTAGCGGCCGTCACCCTGACCGGCAGCGATCTGGCCGGCAGCAAGGTCGGCGAGCAAGCGGGCCGCCACCTGAAGAAGACCGTGCTCGAGCTGGGCGGCAGCGACCCATTCATCGTGTTGGAGGACGCCGACCTGGCCAAGGCGGCGCGTACGGCTGCCGATGCGCGGTTGGTCAACAGCGGTCAGAGCTGTATCGCCGCGAAGCGGTTCATCGTGGTCGAGCCGGTGGCCGACCGCTTCCTCGAAACGTTCGTGGGGGAGATGCAATCCCGGCGCATGGGTGACCCCCTCGCCCGCGAGACCCAGGTCGGGCCGCAGGCCCGGGTGGACCTGCGGGATGCTCTGCACGATCAAGTCACCCGGTCGGTCCAGCGTGGGGCCCGCCTGCTGGCCGGCGGGGAGGTCCCCGAGGGTCCCGGCGCCTTCTATCCCCCGACGGTGCTCGACGCCGTCGCTCCCGGGATGGCGGCGTTCGACGAGGAAACCTTCGGCCCCGCGGCGGCCGTGATCCGTGCCACGGACGCCGAGCAAGCCATCCGCCTCGCCAACACGTCCAGCTTCGGGTTGGGCGCCGCGCTGTGGACCGAGGATCGCACTCGAGGGGAGCGGCTGGCCGCGGAGATCGAAGCCGGCGCGGTGTTCGTGAACGGACTCGTGAAGTCCGACCCGCGCCTGCCCTTCGGGGGCATCAAGCGCTCGGGCTATGGGCGCGAGTTGTCGGAGTACGGCATTCGGGAATTCGTGAACATCAAGAGCGTGTGGATCGGGTGATGCGGTGGCGTCACCCGTCCCGGGTCGCCCCGTGGCGCCCTTACGGGATCAAGCTGAAACGCAGGATCTTGGCCCGCAAACCGTGCAAATCGTAGAGCTGCGCGGTTGCCACCACGAAGACGGCGTCCGCCGCCGGGACGATCCGGAATTGGTGCCATCGGGTGAGTGACAGCGCCGCGGTCGCGGGCGCACGCAGCACGGCCACCGGAGCGAGCGTGCCCTGCTCCAGCACGATCAACTGCGGCACGACCAAGGTGACATTGCCTCCCTCGAGGGCGGCCACGTAGATCCACGAGCGGGTCGGGTCGCGTGCGACGTCCATCGCGGCGACCCCGGGAAGCGCAAGGGTGTCGAGTAGCGTCCCGGTCGCGGAGAGCGCCATGACCAGGTGGCTTTCCGGCACACCTTCACTCCCCACCGCGTACACCGTGTCTTCCGCGGCCGAGAAGGCCGCCCCCTCGATGCGATAACCCTGGCTAGGCAGGCGAAGGCGGTAGAGTGTGTCCCCCGTTTGCGCATTCACGACCAGGCGGTTCCAATGGTGCAGCACGGCACGGCGAGCCACGGGAGCGATCGTCGTCCCGGTGAGGGAACCGCCCAGGTAATAGTACGGCTGGTTCGTGCATCCCGCCGAGTCGCAGTGGGAAATGAACAGGTGATCGTCGGCACCCGAGATCGCCCCGCCGGGGCCGACCTCCGCCACAGCCCACACGTCTTCGGCGGCCGAGAGGCTATCCAGCCGCACCAGCTGAGCGCCGTATTGCCACACCCAGGGATGGCTACAGCCGCCACCGGCCGCCTTGCCGAACAGCACGTAATGGCCCGCTCGCACGCTCGGTCCCACGCCCCATGTGCAATCGGGCGAGTGCACCGTATCCGGCCACTGCCGCAGCACGGCTCCCGTTCGAACGTTCACTTCCACCAGTCCAGGGTCGCCCGCTCCCAACACCCACGGCTGGCCGGGAATCGGCTGCAGGAATCCCGAGAGTACGGGCCCGTCTTCGGATGAGAGGAATCCATGGAGGATCACCTGGGCGGTGGAAGGAGCAAAGCCGGGCGCCAGGACCTCGAGCGCGTATGGGCCGTTCCCGTCGGGCAGCCCCGCTGCCACAGTCGAATCGTCAACCCGCCGGACGACCAGCGTGTCCCCAGCGAGCCGAACGAGCGGCAAGCCACTCGGTGGCGCGAAAGCTGCCGAGACGAGTGTTGCCTCACCCCCACTCCACACGTCGGCGACGCTCAACCGGACGTCGAGCGGCTCCGGCGAGCTGGCAGACTCGCAGGCCGCGAGCATCACCACGCCGAGAGTCGCGCTGACCACTGCAAACCGTGGATCATGAATCATGGTGACCTCCTGAAACCGAAACGGCCCCCGTGCTTCACCCACCCCGGGTGTGCATCTCCCGGTGCGGATCGGCCCGCAGCCCGCTCACCTGATACAACGGCCGTCGCTCGGCCAGACCGAGGCGCTCTTCGGCGCCGCGGTCGGTCCGTCCCTGCCAGGCGTCGCGGATCATGGCGGCGAGCGTCTCGTCCGAGGCGCCGCTGCGCAGCGGCTCTCGCAAGTCGATCCCCTGCTCCGCATACAGGCATAGATACCACAGCCCATCGGCCGTAAGGCGGCTGCGGTCGCAGGCCCCGCAGAACGGCGCCGTGGTCGAGGCGACGATCCCGAAGGTGGTATCGTCCGGGAGGGCGTACCGCTCGGCGGGCGCGTGGGGATCGTCGCCCGTGATCGGCGTGAGTGCGCCGTAGTGATGCGCCAGCCGATCGAGGATCTCCCGCTGGGGGACCACCTGGTCGAGCGACCAGTGCGTCGCCCCGCCCACGTCCATGTACTCGATGAACCGCACTTCGGCATGGCGCGCGCGGGCGAACTCGACCAGGGCCACCAGCTCGTCGTCGTTGAAGCCGCGGACGACGACCGAATTCAGCTTCAGCCGCTCGAACCCGACCGCCTGCGCCGCACCGATTCCCGCCAACACGTCCGCGTGCCGTGCGCTCCGGGCGAACCGCTCCATGCGCTCCGGGCGCAGCGTATCGAGACTGACCGTCACACGGCGCAAGCCCGCCTCCCGTAACGCCGCGGCGTGCTGTGCCAGCAGGATGCCGTTGGTGGTGAGCGCGAGATCGCGGATCCGCGGCTCCTGGCGGATCAGCGCAACCAGCGCCGGCAACGTGTGGCGCAGCAGCGGCTCCCCGCCCGTGAGCCGCACCTTGGCGACCCCGACGCCGGCGAACACCCCGACGAGTCGAGCGATCTCCTCGAACGTGAGGATCGACGCCCGCGGCAGCCAGGTGTACTCCGCTTCCGGCATGCAGTACCGGCAGCGCATGTTGCAGCGGTCGGTCACCGACACCCGCAGGCTCCCCAGCGGGCGTCGCCGCCGGTCCAGCATCGGCTGGCTCATTCGGGTCCTACCATGGACGGGCGCCCCTCGGGATCGACCCACGTGGCGGATCCGTCAACCCGCAGCTCCTTCTTCCAGACCGGCAAGCGTTCCTTCACCTGCTCGATGACGAACCGGCAGGAGGCGAACGCCTCGGCTCGATGCGGCGCCGCGGCCGCGACCGCGATACTCGTTTCCTCGGTCGCCACCAGTCCCAATCGGTGCCGCACCACGATGCGGCAACCGGGCCACTGTCGCCGCGCCTCGCCGAGGATCCGGTCGAATTCGGCACCGACCATGGATTCGTACGCGGTGTACTCGATGCCCGTGACGCCCCCATCCGCCGGCCCGTCGCGCACCGTGCCGAGGAACATGCACGTCGCTCCGCAGTCCGGCGCTGCCACCTCGGCGAGCAGAGCGCCGGGGGAGATGGGGTCACGCGTGAGGTAGCTCATTCACGGTCACCCCCCGGCCAGCGGCGGCAAGAACGCCACTTCATCGCCGTCCTTCACGGCCGCCTCCAACCGCACCTGGCGCAGGTTCACCGCCGCGAGCGGCCGCTCGGGAAGCTCGGCGCCGCCCGGCAGGTCGCGACGCACGCGGCGCACGACCTCCGCCACCGTCGTGGGGAGCGGGAGAGCCAGCTCCGTCTGCTCCCGTCCCACCAACTCTGCATAGCTGGCGAAGAACCTCACCCGCACCGTTCCTGGCACTGTCACCTTCTTAAGATACGGAGCCTCAGTTCCCGACGGTACCGTTCGCCAACCCACGCCACAGCCGCGTGGCGCGCGCGTCGAGATTGGATGCTTTGGAGAGCCGCACGGTGGACAGGGTGCGTTCCCGCACCGTCGTCCCCAACGTCACCGGCTGCCCGGCGCGCCGCACCACGATCCGCAGCGGCTGGCCCGCCTTGCCGCTGTAGCGACGCCGGAACGCCGGACCGAAATCCTCCTCGGCGCTCACCTTCACATCGCCGACCGAGACGAGCGTGTCACCGATTTGGATCCCTGCGGATTCCGCGGCGCTCCCCGCGGCGACGCCCTGAACGACGTTGGCCGGCGCATCGGTTTGGACGCCGAGCAGGGGAGAAGTCGTCGTGCTCCGCTCCACCGCGATGCCCGCCTTGGGCAGGATGCCCTCGATCGGCAGCGGCTCGCGACCGTTGATGTAGCGCTGGTAGAACCCGTCGACGTCCGGCATGCCGGCCTCCCGCAGGAGCGCCAGCAGATCAGCGGTCCGGAAGCCCTTTCCCAGCTTGGCGAACCGCGTGAACAGCCCGCGCATCACCTCGTCGAGACTGTGACGGTTGTCGGTCGCATCCCGGATCGCCACGTCCAGCAGCAGCCCGGTGACGGCGCCCTTGGGGTAGTACAGCTGCGAGCTGTTGACGTAGACCTCGTCGATCCACGTCGCCACGCTGCCGTCTTCCTGACTCCAGGGCTCCGCCGTGGCTTCCACCTGCTCGATGTTGGACTGCATGCTCTCGAGGAACTCGCCCTCGGACCAGAGTCCCGCGCGCCAGTTGGTCATGTCACCGTAGTAGTCGGTCACGCCCTCCGACCACCACAGGAGCGGCGTGTACTGCTCGGCTCGATAGTCGTACGGCCACAGCTCGGCGGGCCGGATCCGCTTGATGTTCCAGAGATGGAACAGCTCGTGCGCCATGAGCGGCCGCATGAACGATCCGAGTGTGCCGTCGGGCGCGGCGAAGGCGGGGGCCGGCATGATGTCGAATTGCGACGACGCATGCTCGAGCCCGCCCCCGAAGTCGATCGGCTCGTGGATGACGTTGAAGAACACCGTGTAGACGTCGTACGGTGGGCCACCCATCAGGCGGTTTTGGACCGTCGCTTGTTTCGTCAGCGCGTCGCGCAGGTTGCGCGCCACGGCGGGCGTGTAGTCGGCCGCTGGCCACACGGCGAGGCGGATCCATTTGCCGTCGACCGCGAGCGAGTCGAGACTGAAGTGCCCTAGGAAGGACATCGCGTCGGCCAGCTCGTGATAGGTCGCGGCGCCGTACCCGTCCCCGACGCGGGGCAACGCGGTGGTGACGCGCCAGCCCGCCGGGAGCGTAAAACGCACTTCCGCCGGCCGGTCCAGGCGCCCTTCCTGGTACAGGAACAGATTCGTGCCAAGCAACACGCCGAAGTCGCTCACCAGGCGGGATCGGGACAGATCGATCTCGTCGGCGAAGTAGTCGAGCTCGACGGTGACCTGCGAGCTCCCTCCGGTGCCGATGCGCCAGGTGTCCTTATCGAGCCGATCCCAGAACAGTGACTTTCCCGCGGCATCGCGCGCCGTAAAGTGCCGCACGTAGCGCGCGTAGTTCTCGATCGTGTAGCTCCCCGGACTCCAGGCGGGGAGCGACACCAGCAGCGTGTCCTCACCCGCCGTCGGAAACCATGCCTTGACGTGGAACAGGTGGCCTGCCGCGGACGCGATCGACACTTCGTAGCGAACGGCCTGCGCCGACCCCGAGCCGGGAAGCAGGTTGAGCAGGACCACCGTCATGGACAATCGGCACAAACGCATGCGAGCCCTCGCGTTGGGGTGGGAGCGGTAGAACAGCGCGGAATGCATGATACCCGTTGTGGCCAAGCTCGGCCGCGACGATCGAGGCACCAAACACAACGCGGCCCCGCGCGTGGTCCGCGGGGCCGCGTCTCAAGTGCCGGGGCTTCGTACGGTTACGTCGAAACGTTCGCGCTGTGGTCCGCCACCATCGCTCGCAACTCCTTGCTGGGCTTGAACACAGGCACCGGACGCGCCGCGACTTCGACCGGATCACCCGTGCGCGGGTTGCGGGCCATGCGGGTCTTACGCTGGCGGATCTTGAACGTGCCAAACCCGCGTATCTCAATGTTATGCTGCTCGGCCAGCGCCGCCTTGACGGCGTCCAGGAACGAGTCGACCACCCGCGCGCAGTCCTTTTTCGAGATGAGGGGACCGGCGGTACGGGCGATTTGCGCGGTGACCTTTTCGACCAGATCTGCCTTCGTCATCCGTACCCCCCGAAGGGCGCAGGGAATACCACAACCGGGCGCCCAACATATGGCGCTTACCTATTGACTGTCAAGAGCTTGGAGGAACTCTTGGAAGTGCTCTTGGGCGTCATGGGGGCCGGGGGAGGCCTCAGGGTGGTACTGGACCGCGAAAATGGGGTGCTCTCTGTGACGGACCCCCTCTACGGTGCCGTCATTGAGGTTAAGATGGGTGACCTCAAGTGACTTCGCCCCAGGCACGCCACTGGTGTCGCCGCGTACCGCGAACCCATGGTTCTGGGAGGTGATAAGCACTTGTCCCGTCTTGAGATCGCGCACCGGATGGTTTCCGCCCCGGTGGCCGTAGGGGAGCTTCACAGTCTCCCCGCCAAGGGCCAACCCGAGCAGCTGATGTCCCAGGCAGATCCCGAACACCGGGAGTGACCCGTCGGCCAGCTCCCGAATCGCCTGGATCGCATACCCTACCGCCGCCGGGTCGCCAGGCCCGTTGGACAGGAACAACCCGTCCGGCTGCAGCTCGCGCACGCGCGCGCTGCTGGTTCCCGCGGGCACGACCGTCACCCGGCAGCCCCGGCATTGAAACAGGCGCAGGATGTTGCGCTTCATCCCGAAATCGTACGCCACGACGTGATACCGGGCGTCGGCGGCGCCCTCGCTGTACTCCGAAGCGATCGTGGCCGCGCTGGCGAGATCGAGCCCGTCCATTCGGGGTGAGGCTTCGAGGAGTGCCCGGACGTCACTCGCCGGAGCGTCCCCGACCGCGATCGCGCCGCGCATCGCGCCTTTGGAGCGGATGTACCGGGTGAGTCGTCGAGTGTCCACGTCGGCGATGATCGGTACGCCGGCCGCGGCCAGCCACTCGAGCAGGCTTCCGGTCGCGCGCCAGTTGGAGGGCCGAGCCGAGAGCTCTCGCACCACCACGCCGGCGACCCGCGGGCGGTCCGATTCGACGTCCTCGGGGTTGATCCCGTAGTTGCCGATCATCGGCGCAGTCATGACCACGAGCTGCCCGAGGTAGGAGGGGTCGGTAAACACCTCCTGGTAGCCGCTCAGGTTCGTGGTGAAAACGACTTCGGCGTACGCGGGCTCGAACGGGAGGGGCGCGGTTCCAGCGAACCAGGCGCCATCTTCCAGGAGCACGTATGCCGGGAGCCGGTCAGCGATTGGGCGGGGTCGGCGGAGGTGTGTTGGCCGGCGGCGACGTCGCCGGCGAGGATTGGATCGGCAGCGGTGCCGGTTGGACCGGCGCGGGCGGCGGTCCGCCTTCGAGGATGGAGCGGGGCTGGCTCGTCCGGGACGACATCACCGCGAGGATGAGGGCGAGAAACAGGAAGATCCCCGCACACCACCAGGTGATCGTGTGCAGCAGCGTGGTCGCCTGACGGCCGCCCATCACCATCTCCGTCCCCGCACCACCACCCAGCGATGCGAGGCCGCCGCCCTGACCGGCCTGCAGCAGGATCGCGGTCGCCATCACCACAGAGGCGAGCAGCATGAGAATGAGGAGGACCGTGTACATCGCTTCTGATAAGATACTTAGGGAGCCACTGTGCTCACAAGTTGGGCCCAGCCGGCCGCATCGAGCGATGCGCCGCCGACCAGGACGCCGTCCAGCTCCCGCTCCGCCAGCAGCTCGGCGATGTTCTTCGCATTGACGCTGCCGCCGTACAGCACCCGGGTCACCCCCGCCC
>JBOHSO010000361.1:0-8245 GCA_050921685.1 Gemmatimonadales bacterium | reverse complement strand
CTTGATGCTTGGAAACTCTTCGGAGCCTCACATGCCCGAGCCGATCATTCAAATCCGCAACGTCTCGAAGTCGTATCGACGGGACAGCACCGACATTCCCGTCCTGAACGACGTCTCGCTCGACGTGCCCACGGGCGAGTTTTTCGCGCTGATGGGGCCGTCGGGGTCGGGAAAGACGACGCTCCTGAACCTCATCGCCGGCATCGACCATCCCGACGCCGGGGCGCTGGTGGTCGGCGGGACCGACGTCACGAAGCTGTCGGAATCCGAGCTGGCCCGCTGGCGGGCCACGCACATCGGCTTCGTGTTCCAGTTCTACAACCTGATCCCCGTGCTGACCGCCTACGAGAACGTGGAGCTGCCCTTGCTGCTCACCCCCCTCTCGAAAGCGGACCGCCGCCGGCACGTCGAGACGGCCCTGAGCCTCGTCGGCCTCGCGGACCGGGTGCAGCACTACCCCAGGCAGCTGTCGGGCGGACAGGAGCAACGCGTCGCCATCGCGCGCGCCATCGTCGCCGACCCGACGATCCTGGTGGCCGATGAGCCGACGGGCGATCTCGACAAGCGGTCGGCGGAAGAGCTCCTGACCCTGCTGGCGCGACTCAACACCGAGTTCAAGAAGACCATCGTGATGGTCACGCACGATCCCCGTGCCGCCGAGCGCGCGCATACCGTGCGACACCTCGACAAGGGCGAACTGAGCGGGTGACGGCATGAACACCTCCCGGCTGATTCTCAAGAACGCGTTCCGGCATCGGCTGCGCACGGTGCTGACGATCCTCGGCGTCGGCACCGCGGTGATGTCGTTCGGCTTGATCCGGACCATCGTGACCGCCTGGAACTACGGCGTCGAAGCCTCGGCGACCAACCGGATGATCACCCGCAACCGGGTGTCGCTCATTTTCCCCGTGTCCCTCGCGGACCGCGCCAAGATCGCCAAGATCCCGGGCGTGGCGGCCTTGTCCTGGGCCAACTGGTTCGGCGGGGTCTACGGGGACCCCAACGACTGGAAGAATTTCTGGCCCCGCATCGCCGTCGATCCGGAGACGTATTTCAGCCTGTATCCGGAATTCGTGCTGCCGGCCGACCAGCTCGCCGCGTTCCGAGCGGAGCGGAACGCCTGCGTCCTGGGTCGCAAGGTGGCGCAGCAACACGGCTTCAAGCTGGGTGATGTGATCACGATGGAGGGAGACATCTTCCCGGGTCGCTGGGAGTTCGTGGTGCGGGGCATCTACACGGGCCGGGATCAGGCCGTGGATGAAACGCAGATGTTCTTCCAGTGGAACTACCTGTACGAGCGCGTGCAGCAGCTCATGCCGGGCCGACCCGTGGACGCCGGGTGGTACGTCCTCAAGGTGGACAACCCGAATGCCATGGGGGAGGTCGGCCGGGCGGTGGACGCCGAGTTCCAGAACTCCCGAGCGCCGACCAAGACCGAGACCGAGCGGGAGTTCCAGCAGAGCTTCGTGTCGATGTCGGGGGCGATCATCACGTCGCTCTCGGTGATCTCGTTCGTGATCGTCGCGATCATCCTGCTCGTGCTGGCGAATACGATCGTGATGGGCGTCCGCGAACGCACGCGCGAATTCGCGATCCTCAAGACGATCGGGTTCTCGTCGCGTCGCATCACCGGGTTCATCGTCGGCGAGGCGATGGTCATCGCGATCTGCGGAGGACTGTTGGGGTTGCTCCTGACGATCCCCGCGACCAATGGATTCGCCCAGGCGTTCCCGACGTTCTTCCCGGTGTTCCGGGTCGCGCCGGTGACGATCGTCCTGGCGCTCGGCTCGGCGCTGCTCGCGGGCGTCGCCGCCGCGTCGCTTCCGGCGCTGCGCGCACAACGCACTTCCATCGCGACCGGACTCCGCACGCTTACCTGAGGCTCCCGCGATGAAGATTCCGCTCTCCTACGTGTGGCGCAGCCTCTGGGCCCGGCGGACCACCACCGCCCTCACCCTGGGAGGCCTCGCCCTGGTCGTCTTCGTGTTCGCCTCGGTGTTGATGCTGGCGCACGGGGTCGAGCGGACGCTCGTCGAAACCGGGGCGGCCGACAACGTCATCGTGCTGCGCCGCTCGGCGAACTCGGAGCTCGTCAGTCAGGTGGACCGCGGGACCGCCGACATCGTCGCCACGCAGCCCGAAGTGGCCGTGTCCGCGTCGGGGCAACCGCTGGTATCCGGGGAAGTGAACGTCGTCATCAACCTCTTCAAGAAGCGCACCAACGATCTGAGCAACATCACGGTGCGCGGCGTGTCACCCCGCACCGCGGAGCTGCGCCCCGCCGTTCAGGTCACCGCAGGCCGCATGTTCGGCTTCGGGACGAACGAGGTCATCGTCGGCACCAGCATCGCCACGGCGTTCCAGGGAACCGACATCGGCCAGACGATCGCCTTCGGCGGCGATCGCTGGACCGTGGTCGGGACGTTCACCGCGCAGGGGACGGCGTTCGAGTCTGAGATCTGGGGCGACGCGGAGCAGCTCATGCCGGCCTTCGGGCGGCCGACGTTCTCGTCGGTGACGTTTCGGTTGCGGCGCCCCGACCAGTTCGATGCCGTCAAGGCTCGCCTCCAGACCGACCCCCGCACCCAGCACGCGGAGTTGAAGCGGGAGCAGGAGTTCTACCGCGAGCAGTCCAAGACGATGGCCGATTTCATCCGGATTCTCGGCCTCGTCGTGACGATCATTTTCAGCATCGGGGCCATGATCGGGGCGATGATTACCATGTACGCGGCCGTCGCCAATCGCGTCGTCGAAATCGGCACCTTGCGCGCCCTCGGGTTTCGCCGCCGCAGCGTCCTCGGCGCGTTCCTGGTGGAGTCCGTCCTGCTCGCCCTGCTCGGCGGGATCGCGGGAGTCGCGCTGGCCTCGCTGATGTCGTTCGCGCGCATCTCGACGGTGAACTTCAGCTCTTTCTCGGAGCTGGCGTTCGGGTTCGCGACATCGCCGCGGGTCGTGGTGAACTCGCTGGTGTTCGCGGTAGTGATGGGGCTGGTCGGCGGGTTTCTTCCGGCGGTCCGAGCGGCCCGCCTCGATATCGCCGCGGCCCTGCGCGCCTCGTGAGGATTCGCCCGGGCGGCGCTCAGACTGACCCCGCTTGACCCCGGGCGCCAGCCCAGGGTCAGCTAGCTCACCCCCCCCATCAACCGCCTCACCGGCCGGACGAGCACGAACATGATCACCGCGGCGGCGAGGCACACCGCGGCGACCGCGCCGAACAGCACGTCGAGCGGCAGCGAGCTGAAAAACCCGGCCGTCCAGCCAGCGAGCTTGTTGCCCAGCGCGTTCGACAGGAAAAACACGCCCATCATCAGGCTGACGATGCGGACCGGCGAGAGCTTGGTGACCGCGGAGAGACCGACCGGGCTGAGGCACATCTCGCCGCATCCCGCGAGGAAGTAGGCTCCCACGAGCCACAACGGACTCACTTTCACGCCGACTCCGCTCTGTGCCAGCGATCCGGCCGGCACGAGCAGCAGGAACGCGAGCCCCGCGAGCAGCAGGGCAAGCGCGAACTTGGCGGGGACCGACGGCTGGCGCGGGCCGAGCTTCACCCACAGCCACGCGAACGGTGCCGCCAACAGGATGACGAAGAGCGCCTGCACGGCCACGTACCACGACGAGGGGTAGGAGAAACCGAGCACGACGTTGTTGGTATGGCGGTCACCGAACAGGTTCAGCGTCGATCCCGCCTGCTCGTACGCGCCCCAGAAGATCGCGGCGAACACGAACAGGACGAAGATCACGGCGATCCGCTTCCATTCGTCGGCCGTGAACCCGCCCGGCGGGCCGGCGGATGCCGCTGCCGGCTTGGGACGCGCCGCCAACCGCGCGAGCCCCGGCTCGAGCCGTCGCCGCCCGACCACGTACTGGACCAGGCCCAGGACCATGCCGATTCCAGCGACCGCGAACCCCAGGTGCCAGTCTACCTTCTGCGCCAGCCACCCCGCGACGAGCGGCCCGATGAAGGCCCCCACATTGATCCCCATGTAAAAGACCGAGAACCCGGCGTCGCGGCGGGCGTCTTCCTCCTCGTACAACGATCCGACGATGGTGCTGATGTTGGGTTTGAGCAGTCCGGTGCCGATGACGATCAGCACCAGGCCGGCGTAGAAGGTGGTGAGCGACTTGAAGGCCAGCGTGAAATGGCCGAGAGCGATGATGGCGCCGCCGATCAGCACGCTGCGGTACTGGCCCAGGAAACGATCCGCGACGATCCCCCCGATGATCGGCGTGAGCCAGACGCTGCCGACATAGTTGCCGTACACGGTGGCGGCGGTCCGGTCGTCGAATCCGAGCCCCCCGTTCGCCACCGAAGCGGTCATGTAGAGGATGAGGAACGCGCGCATCCCGTAGTAGCTGAAGCGCTCCCACATCTCGGTGAAGAAGAGGGTCGAGAGGCCGCGTGGGTGGCCGAACCAGCCGGATGCGCCGCCGATGGATGGGGAGGGAGGGGTCACCGTCGTTTCCGCCGTGCCAGCATATCGTCCAGCGCCACCCGGTCGATCTTCCCGTCATTCCGCACCCGCACGTCGTAGTTCTCCCAGTACATGAAGTTCTCGAGCGCCTGCAGGAACTTGGGGGTGGCCGAGCCCTGGGGCGCATCGAGCCATTTCTCGCGCTGGCCCACCGGCTCGGCGAGGAGGATCGGCTCGAGCTGGCGCACGACGTCGGGGGTGAGGGGAATGAGGTCTTCGGGTCGACTCTGGAAAAAATACAGCTGGTGCAGCCGATACAGCCGCCCGAGCTCGCGGATCGGGTTGGTGTCGTCGTATACGCGGATGTCGATATAGCGGTCGTTGGCGCCGAGGTAACCGCCGCCCGCGCGCACCACGAGCAGGGCCGCCGACTCCATGCCGCGCTTGTCGCCCCCGCCCGCCTGGCCGGCCACGAGCGACGCCATGAGGCGATCGGCCAGCGAGCCCGGAGCCCGCTGGAACGCGTCCGCCATGTTGGTCACCGTCTGGTCCGACACCATGATGTTCGCTTGCACCGCGAACGTCCGACCCGCGAGCATCGTGCCTTTGCCGCCGATGGCGATGCGGCCGTCCGTGCCCAGCGTCCGCCCACCCGCCCAATCGAAGCAGGAGTCGCCGGTCCAGCTCGCGGCCTGCCCGCGCGCGTCCACCATCCCGACCTGGCGCTGGGACGGCCTGGGGTCGCCGCGCATGATGATGCGCATCGCTTCGGGCGCCGTGGCGCCCATCGCCATCAAGCGCAGGCCCTCGTCGCCGTACGCGGTATTGGCGAGCGACTGCGTCGCCACGGCGCCCACGCCCGCGGCCGCCCACGGCACGATCCCGCCTACGTTGGGGAACTTGGACTGGACGGCGACCCCCAGGTCCCCGGTCGCCGAATCCCACGCCACGATGCTGTAGGTGTGTGCGCGCTTCGCCAAGTCGGGCGGCGCGACCGGGAGCTGTTGGGCGAGGCTGACGAGCACGAGCAGCATCGTTACTCCTTCGCCTTGCGTCCAAGTTTCTTTTTCAAGAGGTCGAGCTGCTCATCCGCGGCGCGCTCTCGGGCGGCGCGGTCCATGTCGGCCCTCAAGAGCTCGTCCTGGAGATCCAGGCCGGGTCGAGCGCCGCCCGCGGCCTGCAGGTCGCGCCATGCCCGCTCCGCACTCTCGCCCGCGACGCTCGCGGGCCGATCGCGCTCGGCCGTCTTCAGCTGTGCCTGCATCTCGACCAGGTCTCGCTCGGCGAGCGCCAGCTCCTCGCGCTGCGCCGCCAGCTTCCGCTCCAGCACGTCGGCGCGCTCGCGATGCCGCCCGGCGAAGCGCTCGGCGACGTCGACGGTCTCCCGGTCCTGGATCTCCGCCGCCAGCCGGCCACGCCGCTCCGCATCGGCCAGGCGCTGCCGCTCCGCGGCGAGCTCCGCCTCGGTGCGCACCAGCGCCGCGCGCATCTCCTGCACGGCCACCTTGGCGTCGACCACGGCCTCCCCCATTTGCCGCGCGAGATCGCGCAGATCCGCCGGAGGCGTCGCCGCCTCGAGTGCGGCCCGCAACGCGTCCCGCAGACGCTCGAACACGTCGGGTCAGCTCTTGCGAACGGTCTTGGCGAAAAACGTCGAGAACACCGGCTCCACAGCTTTGGACCGGCACTTCGGGCAGACAGGCCGCCGGCGCGCGTGCTCGCTGATCGACATCGACTGACTGAAACGCTTGCGGCACTTGGTGCAGCGGAACTCGTAGATCGGCATGGCGCCGTGTACGTTATTCCGCGGCGCCGAGGGGGTCAAGTTGACGAAGCGAATGGTGGCCGCAGATTGGGACACATGACCGCCGTCCGCTCCGCCCTGCTGGTCGCGGTCCTCTCGGGCGCCGCGTGTGACGACGGCCTCACGCCGCGGCCCAGGCCGACCACGTGCCCGACCGGCTTCGTCGGCCTGTGCGGCACGGTGACCTTCCGCGGCGCCCTGCCCGAATCGACCGACGCCGTCTTTATCGTCGCATACGCGACTTTCCCCACGAGCCAGAGCGAGTTGTTCGACTTCCAGCCGGTCCCCCCGCCGATGCTGTTGCTCGACAGCGCGGCGCGGGCCGACTCGCAGCCCTACCTGCTGCCGCTCCCGAGCGGCACCTACGAGTGGGTACTGGCGGCGTGGAAGAAACAGGGCACGCTCACACCGGCCAACGCCGACAGCCTGCTGCGCGAAGCCGGGTTTTTCCGGGATCCGGCGGATACGACCCAGCCGGGCAGCGTCGACGTGAGCGGCACCGGAAGGGACTCGATCAACTTCGTGGTGGATTTCACCAACATGCATCCGGTGTCGTTCTACTTTCCCGCAGCGGCTCAGCGGCGATGAGAGCCGCTGGCGTCGCCGCCCTGGCCGCCGCCTTGACGTCCCCACTCTCCGGGCAGGGAGCCGTCGTGTTCGGCACCGTCACCGACACGTCCGGCACCCCCATCGAGGCCGTGGAGATCCGCTTGATCGGCGCCGGTGGCTCCGCGGCCACGGATCCGAGCGGGTACTATCGCCTTTTCGTTCCCGACCCAGGCGCGCTGTCGCTGCGGGCCGTGCGAGTCGGATATCAGGCCGCCGTCACCCAGGTACACATCGCAGCCGGAGATTCCGTGCGGGCGGATTTCCAGCTGCGCCCCACTCCGATT
Organism: Gemmatimonadales bacterium; assembly: GCA_050921685.1. GTDB lineage: Bacteria > Gemmatimonadota > Gemmatimonadetes > Gemmatimonadales > GWC2-71-9 > DASTHG01. The sequence goes on along the minus strand of JBOHSO010000361.1, from coordinate 1,133 downwards.
GCCCTGCCACCGACGATCGTCACCGCCGCCAAGCGCTCCCAGCTCCTCGACCAGGCGGTTACGAGCGTGTCGCTCGTGGCCGAGCGGCAGATTGCGCGACGTGCCGTCAACACGGTCGACGAGGCGGTGGACAAGGCACCCGGCGTGCAGTTCATCAACGGCCAGGTGAACGTCCGCGGCTCCTCGGGATTCGTGGTCGGGCTGGGGAGTCGCGTGCTCCTCCTCGTGGACGGCGTCCCGGCCAACCAGGGCGACCGAGGAGGCATCAACTGGGATCTCGTCCCGGTGGACCACGTCGAGCGCGTGGAAATCGTGAAGGGCGCCGGCTCCGCGCTGTACGGTTCGGCTGCGTTCGGCGGCGTCGTGAACCTCATCACCCGTGAGCTCCCGGAGGGATGGCACACGCGGGTGCGCGCCACGGCGGGAGTCTTCGCCGATCCTCCCCAGGCCGTCTGGCGGTTCCGCAACTACACCGGCATTCAGGACGGCATCGACATCGCCGGCTCGTACGGACGCGGCGACGTGCGCGGCGGCATGTCGGTCGGCGCGCGGCACTCCGATGGCTACCGCGAGCAGGACCGCGCCGACCACTGGCAGCTCACCGGGAAGGCGGAGTGGCGCCCTGCCCCGGCCACGATGATCAGCCTCTCCGGTGCCTGGGCCAGCGACCAGTACCAGGTGTACGAGCCGTGGTGTCAGAGCGGCCACTGCGACGACCGCGGCCAGGAGTTCCAGCCGTTCAAGGTCGACGTCGCGAATCTCGGAAACGACACCCGCTCCGACAAAGGCTATCTCACCGCGGTGCTCACCCGGACGCCGTCCGCACGGGTCGCCTGGTCGGCGCGGGCGAGTTGGTTGCGGACGCGCTTCACCAATACCTATCCCGGGCGCCAGCCGCCGTTCTCGCTCGCCGACTACTCGATTTCCAACCGGTATGGCTTCGAGGGCCGGCTCCTGAGCCGCCCGGACGAGCGGCGCGTCGTCACGGTCGGGATCGAAGCGACGCGGGTCGATGTGTTGAGCAACGTTTTCTCGGGCGATACAACGGGCGGAGGCGGATCCCACACCCAGGGCGAGTACTCGGCGTACGCCGAGGCCGAGCAGCGCTTCGGTCCGCTGCGCGTCACCCTGGG
>JBOHSO010000360.1:0-5010 GCA_050921685.1 Gemmatimonadales bacterium | reverse complement strand
GCGCGGCACCGACCTCGGCGACGCTCTGGGCGAACGCCGCCGTCACCGCCGCCGCAAGCCCGAATCGCGCCTCGCGGGCCACCGTCCAAGCGGCGCGCCACCGACCGGCGCCGAGCGTGTCGGCGGTGCGCCGGACGCGCGGATCGACGCCTTGCACCGCCGCCGCCGAGAGGGCCGCCGCGATGGGGAGCGCGAGCAGGACGTCACACAGCACGATGGCCTGCCAGGTGTAGAGCAGCCGGAGCTCGCCGAGCGGACCGTGGCGCGACAGCACCCCGAACAGGAGGAGCCCGACGACCACGGTGGGAAACGCGATCGCGGTGTTGACCACGGTGAGGGCGGCGCGACGCCCCCAGAACGGCCGTGTGGCCAGCACGAAGCCGACGGGAATGCCGATGGCGCAGGCGATGGTGGTCGCGAGCACCGCGACCTTGAGGGTGAGGAAGGTGATGCCGAGGACTTCGGCGTCTCCCGAGGCCAACAGTGAGACGGCGCGGCGCAGCCCGTCCGCTAGAAAGTCCATCCGACGCCGAAGATCGCCCAGGGGTGGGCAGTGGTCTCCGACAGCTCCGCGGTGACGGGGAGCAGCTTCGGCCGGTAGGTCAACGGATACCGCAGCTTGTAGAAAACGATGCGATAGCCGAGCTCCACGGAGAGCCGCCGGTTTGGATACCACCGCAGTCCCACTTCCGGGGTGTAGCTGAACTTGGTGCCGAAACTGTACCCGCTGGAGTCGGACCCGATGGCCGTCCCGAACACGAGGCCGAGCGCGGCGCCGACGTACGGCTGAAAGCCGCGCACCGTCTTGCTCCCGGTGAGCGAGGCCTGGAGGCCGAGATCCACCAACAGGAGATCGTTGTTGATCGGCCCCTTGGCGGTGGGGATCGAGTCGTTGGGGTCGAAGAAAAACGCGTCGGTCTGAGCGTACGCGACCCCGGCGGCGAACGTGAGCAGGTTACCGGCGGCGAGCTCGTAGCGCACCCCACCCGTCGGTCCGTCGGTCGGCCCGACCGGGACCTTTCCGCGGGTTCCGCTGAAAGACCCCGCGACGACTCGGACCATGCTGCCGCGAGGCGCGTCGCGGTAGGGGGAGCGGCCCGGGTCGTGCCCGACTTGGGCGGATAGGCGGATGGTCGGATGGGCGGACAGGAAAATCGCCACGCCGACGATCGCCCGCCAGTCGATGCGCCATCCGCCCCTCCGCCTATCCGCCAGTCCGGCCATCACCTCACCTCGCGCAAGTCTCGTCCCGTCATGTCCGCCGGCGGCTCGACCCCCAGCAGCCGCAGCAGCGTCGGCCCGACGTCGCGCAGCGTGCCACCCGGGCGCAACGCACGCACCCCATCGCCGCCCACCATCAGGAACGGCACCGGATTCGTGGTGTGCGCCGTGTGCGGGCCACCGGTCGCGGGGTCGACCATCAGCTCGCAATTGCCGTGGTCCGCCGTGATCAGCAATGTGACGCCTGCCCGTTCTGCGGTTTCGACCACTCGACCGAGGCAGCCGTCCACCGTTTCCACCGCTCGCACCGCCGCTGGGAGCACCCCCGAGTGGCCCACCATGTCGCCATTGGCATAGTTGCACAGGATGAAATCGTGCTGGCGTGCCTCGAGGGCCTGGCACAGCACGTCGGTCACCCCGGGCGCGCTCATTTCCGGCATCCGGTCGTAGGTCGCCACCCCTTGCTGCGATGGCACGAGCAGACGCTCCTCGCCGCGGTACGGCGTCTCGATGCCGCCGTTGAAGAAATACGTCACATGGGCGTATTTCTCGGTCTCCGCCGTCCGGAACATCGTCTTGCCATGGTCGGCCAGGGTCTCGGCGACGATCCGGTGCAGCGCCATCGGCCCGAACGCCGCGCGAAACGGGAACGTCTCGTCGTACTGGGTCATCGTGACGAGCGAGACCGCTGGTCGGTCGGGGTCCGGGAAGCCGTCGAACCCCGGCACGCCCAGGGCCCGGCACATCTGGCGCACACGATCGGCGCGAAAGTTCACGACGAAGACCCCGTCACCGGACCGGATGCGCGGGGTGTCGGCGATGACGCGCGGCTGCACGAACTCATCGGCTTCGCCGGCGTCGTACGCCGCGCGGATCGCGGCGACCGGATCGTCCGCTGCCACGCCGCGCCCATGCACCATCGCGTCGTACGCTCGGCGCGTGCGCTCCCACCGCTTGTCGCGATCCATGGCGTAGAAGCGTCCCGTCACCGTAGAGAAGACTGCCGGGGCGGCCGATCGCTCGATCGAGTCGAGCAGGTCCTGCATGAACCCCAGCGCCGACGTGGGAGGCGTATCGCGGCCGTCGAGCCAGGCGTGGATCGCCGTCGGGACCTCGGCGCGCCGGCCAAGCTCTACCGCGGCGAGCAGGTGTTGGTCCAGCGCGTGCACCCCACCCGGGCCGATGAGTGAGAGCAGGTGGAGCGTCGCGCCCGACCGTTTGACGGTGGCGCACAGATCCACGAGCGGCGGGAGCTGGAAGAACTCGCCCGACGCGATGCTCTGCGAGATCCTGACGATGTCCTGCGGCACCACACGCCCGGCCCCCAGGTTCAGGTGCCCGACCTCGCTGTTGCCCATCTGCCCTTCAGGGAGTCCTACGGCGAGTCCCGAGGCATCGAGCAGCGTCTTGGGCGCGCGCTGCCACAGACGATGCCAGGTGGGCGTGTCACCCAGCTCGATGGCGTTGCCGGCGCGGCCGGGGCGGTACCCCCAGCCGTCCAGGACGATCAGCGCGACCGGGGTGCGCGACCCAAGCCTGTTGTTCATATTGAAGGGGATGCAATCTACCCACGCGTTGCGCGTCCTACCAGTTGTCGTCCTCCTCGCCGCTCCGCTCGCCGCTCAGGGCCGCGCACGCGTGATCACCGACGGCGAGTGGTTTCATCAGGCGCCGGCGGGCCGACGGCTCGCGCAGCTCGAGGCGGGGGCGATCGTCGAGCGGGGCACCGCGTCGGGCGAGTGGACGCCGGTGACGCTCGACGGATGGATCTTCGCACCCTCGGTCGGGCCCACGACGCGCGAGGGATTCGATCTCGCCGTGACCAGGGCGCCGGCCGAGAACCTCCGGGTCGCGCCGGACGGCGAGGTGATCGCGCGCCTCACCGTCGGCTTCGTGCTCGACAAGGTGGGCGAGCAACGCCGCTGGGTGCACGTGCGGCGCCAGGGGTGGGTGCGGGACGCGTCGTTGGCGGCGGTGACCGGAGCGGCGGATACCGCCTCGGCTGGGTCGGCCACGAGCCGGCGATCGCCAGGAACTCCCGGCGGGCGCCCCGGGGTGAGCGGGGCTCCGCAACAGCCACCTGACACGAGCCGCGCCGTCGATCCCTCGCGCGTGCAGTCGGCGCGCCCCACCACGTTGTTTCGCGTCCCCGACGGTCCCGGCGACGCGACGCTCAGCACCAGCGCGCCGCTCAAGGTACTGGGGCGCACCGGCGAGTGGACGCGCGTGCAGCTCGAGGGTTGGGTGAAGACCACCGATCTGCAGACGGCCCCGTCCGGCGTGCTCCTGGGGGTGAGCGCCGCAGAATTGCGCGCCGAGCCGGACCGCTACGCCGGGCAGACGCTGCGCTGGACGCTCCAGGTCATCGCGGTGCGCACCGCCGACGACCTGCGGCCGGACATCCCGACCGGCGCCACCTATGTGCTGGCCCGGGGCCCCAGTCCCGAGCGGGGGTTTGTGTACGTATTGGTCCCGACCGCGCAGCGGGCCGCGGTGAACGCCCTGGCGCCGCTCGCCACGGTGCAGGTCACGGCGCGGGTGCGCACCGGTCGCAGCCGCTTCATCGGGAACCCCGTGGTGGAGCTGGTCAGCCTCGAGGAGCTGCCATGAACGACATTCTGCGCGAGCGCGTGCTGCGCAAGCTGGAAACGCTGTCGGAAGACAAGGCGTACCAGGTACTCGACTACATCGAGTTCCTGGAGTCGAAATACGTCGCGCGCCCCGCCGGCGCGCCGCCCTTCCAGAAAGTGGCCGAGACGCTCGAGGACACCATGCGCGCGGGCCGCGTGCCGGTGACCATCATCAAGGGCACGATGGACGCGGTGGGGAAGGCGGGGAGGTTCCTCGAGGGGCTCGCGGCGGCAGGGAAGGCGGCGGTGGAGGAGGCGCGGAAGAAGTCGCCGGAAGAGGCGCCTCCGGCGGCGGACGAGGAATCGAAGCAGCAGCCCTGAAGGAGGCAGGTGGTGAGACGAACCCTGAGCACGCTCGTGGCGCTGGGACTGCTGGGGTGTTCCCGTGAAGCGAAACGGGACGTCGTGGCCCGCGAGCCCGGTGCGACCACCCCGAGCAGCGGCGCGCCGGCCACCCCAGCCGCACCGCGGGGGATCTGCGGATACATCACGGAGGCGGAGGCGTCGGACGTTCTCGACCAGTCGTCCCGCTACCGCCGCAGCAATCCCTCCAGCCAGAGCTGCGTCATCGATCCCGCCTCCGTCGACGCGTTCCGGGGCGTCTCGGTGGACTTCCGCGTGTCTCGGGGGAACACGGCGATGTACGATTTCTTCGCCGCTCAGAAGTCGTCGGAGCCGCTGCGCGGGCTGGGCGAGCGGGCCCTGTGGCTCCCGGCCGGCCGGACGCGAGGCAATCTCGTGGCGGTGAAGGGCGCCGATGCCGTATCGCTCACGATCAGCGATTTCAGCGGGAGGGGCGATCTCAAGGGACGGGCGCGGGCTTTCGCAAAAAAGGTGCTGGAGCACATGTGAGGACTGTGGGCCCCTAGGCCACCTTCGTGTCACTCCTCGAACGTTTACGCGCCGCCCTCGTGGGGCGTTACGCCGTCGAGCGCGAGCTCGGTCACGGTGGGATGGCCCTCGTCTTCCTCGCCCAGGACCTGAAGCAGCGCCGTCCCGTCGCCATCAAAGTCTTTCGCCCCGAGTTGGCCGCGGCGCTCGGCGTTGAACGCTTCCTGCGCGAGATCGGGATCGCCGCGCGACTCACCCATCCCCACATCCTGCCGCTGTACGACTCCGGAGAAATGGACGGGCTCCTCTATTACGTCACACCCTACAT
>JBOHSO010000359.1:0-3430 GCA_050921685.1 Gemmatimonadales bacterium | reverse complement strand
GTCCAGACCCAACTCGGCCATCACGGCCACCGCATGGGGGTTCAGGCCCACGGGCCGGGTGCCGGCGCTGAACACCTCCCAGTCGGCCGGTCCGAATGCCCGCAGCAACCCCTCCGCCATCTGGCTGCGCGCTGAGTTGCCGGTGCAGACGAACAACACGCGGAACGATTGCGCCATGCGACCGCTACGGGAGGTGCGCCTTGCGGATCGAGTCGTCGAGCGCCAAGGCGCGGCGTGGCAGCCACTTGTAATGGAGCTGCAGGCAGGCGCCGGTCCCCACGCCACGACGCCCCAGGCAGGAGCGGATCTGGCGTTGGTGCTCGTCCGCCAGGCCATTCCACACCGAGTCGTCCGCTGCCGTCGCCTTGTCCTCTTCCCACCCGTAGCGCGTGATGAGGCAGGTCTTCATGTCGACGAGCACCTCATGACAGGCGTGCACCTCGCTCGCGTGCTGGGAGTCCGCCCGCGCCGTGATCGCGCCGATCACCGCCGCCACGCTGTCCAGCTCGCGGGCCCGCGCGATCCCAGCCGACTCGGCCGGGGCTCGCGACCACCCGGTCCGCTCCACGAGACACCGGGCGATCGCCACCGCGGCCGTACTGGTGGCGCTGCACCCCTCCACGTCGGTCCGCATCTCTGCGGGGGATTTCCGGCAGGCGACGAGGGCGACGCCGAGCAGCGCCAGGGCACGGAGCGGGAAGCGCATGTGGCGAATATACAAGGCCGCGTCGGCGAGCGGCCATCGCAATGTCAGCGGCCACCGGGCCGTAGGAAGTGAAGGACCGGCTCCCACCGCTTCGAGCCGCTCCCCGACGGCGGCCGGATCGAGCTGCAGCACGACGCGGACGAATCGGGGGCGGTGTCGCAGATCCGTCGCCACCTGCGTGAGATTGCGGTCGCGTTCCGGGAGGGTCGATTCGAGACGCCGGCGTTCGTGCACGATATGCCGGTCCCGGGCGCGTCGGTGCTGGCGGCGCAGCGAAACGCGATCACTTATGCGTACCGCGACCTGCCTCGTGGCGGCGAAGTCCGGATCACCGCGCACGACTCCATATCCGTCACGGCGATTCACGAGTTTCTCGCCTTTCAGCGTACGGATCACCGAGTGGGGATGGAGCCGAACACCGATCACCGATAGCCGGCAGCGCCGTTACCGCATCAGCAAAAACACATCGTATAACGCATGCGTCCAGGCGGTGATCCCGAAGCCGCGCAGCAGGAAGAGAGCGCTGAACGCCAGTCCGGCTATGGCGCGGAACACGAACGAGTACACCCGGAACGGGTCGCCGTAGGGTCCGATATAGTGGAAGGCGGAGAACACGACCGCGCCAAGCAGCGCGGCCCACACACCCGCGACGACCGGGCGCCAGCCGAGCAGCCGCCGCGCCCCCCAGGCGAGCGAGCCGACGAGCAGCACGCGGAACAGCAGCTCCTCGTACAGCCCCGCGCCCAGCGACAACGTCAACCGGGTACTTGACGACAGCTCGGTGAGCTGCGCCGTGCCGATCAGAGCGGTCGGCCGCACCAGCTGGGACGTCACCGTGGCCACGGCCGCGCCGAACAGCAGCGCCAGCACGGCGGACTCGGCAAGCATCACCCCGAGCACGCCGGCGCGCAGATCGCGGGGGTGCGCCCGCAGGTCGCGCACCACGAGCCACACCCCCACTCCCACGAGGCACACCAGCAGAAGCAGTGGGCCGCGGGCCCCGGCGACGCGGGCGAACAGCGCCTGTAAGATGACGTCGGCACCGTTGCGCAGGCTGCCGCCCGGGCTCTGGGGTTCCAGGGTCAGGAGGACGTGGTACACGACGAATAGGGGGAGAGCCAAGAGCAGGCTATAGCGGGGTGCGCGGCTGTCCCGCCAGTACGCCTGCATGCGCTTCCCCCTCGTCTCTCCGCCGGCGCTAGGAGAGGCCGAGCCGCTTCTCGATGTGCAGCTTCACCCCAGGGGTGATCACGCCGCGCTGCAGCAGGGTTTCGAGCGTAGCGCTGATCCTGGCCCGATCCGCGTCGAGGCCCCGTTCACGCAGCTCCTGGATCGTCCGGGCAAGCCGCTGATCGTACTCGCCGTGCTGCAGGTTGCCGGCGTCCATTTCCACCTTCAGTTTCTCCAGCTCCTGAACGAGCCGCTCGACGGATACCGGGTTCGTCATCGCTCCCTCGGGTGATGAGTGCGGCGGCGCCGACCGGCACCACGCCGCTGGAAGATACCGACGGTCACCGCGAACGGCGAGCGGCGGCCGCTCGGCCCGTCGCCGCGGCGGCGAACGCGCGCACCACGACGCCGGCCGCCTCGATCCGGCGAATGCCTGAGACGCTCTTGCCAGCCTGCCAGTAGTCCTTCGATGAGCCCCCGTCCATCAGGGAGCGCTTGAGCTTCCAGATCGAGCGCAGCGCGTACACGGTCCGCATGAAATGCTTGGTCCGACGGCCCCGCAGCAGCCAGCGGGCGATCGGACCGGCGCGTGTCCCCACGCGCTCCACGTACGGCGTGCGGATCACCGCGAGCGGAACGCCGGTCACCCGCTCGGTGAGGACGATGTCGTGCTCACGGGCGGCGACGATCGCCTGCTTGTACTCGGGTGATGCGCGGCATTCGTCGGTGGCGATGAAGCGCGTGCCGAGCTGGGCGGCGGCGTACCCCAGCTGCAGCGCCGCGACGAAGGCGGCCGCGTCGCCGATGCCGCCCGCGCACACTAGCGGAACTCCGCAGTCGCCCAGCTCGGTGACCAGCTGCTCTGCCGATTTCGGGCCGGCGTGCCCTCCCGCCCGGTCGTTGACCGCGATGAGGCCGTGTACCCCGCCCGCGAGCCCTTTGTCGGCCCATTTCCGCTCGGTGACGTCATGATACACCAGGCCGCCCACCGGCGTCACGCGCTCCACCACCCAGCGCGGGTTGCCGAGCGAGGTCACGAAAAAGCGGATGCCTTCCTCGAGCGCGATCTCGAGGAATCGCCGCATCCGCTCGAGATACGCCTGGGAGCTCCGCTCGATCAGCACGTTCATCCCGATCGGCTTCGCCGTGAGCCGGCGGATGTAGCGGAGCCCGGCGCGAAAGTCGTGGCCGTGCACGTAGGTCAGGGATAACGGCTGGACGTTGCCGATGGCCCCGGCCTCGGACACGGCGGCTACGAGCTCGGGGTTGGAGCACGGGTACATCGCCCCGCAAATCAGCGGCACGTGGATCCCCAGCTGGCGCGTGAAGACCGTGTCGAGCAGGCTCACGCCCCGCGCTCGAGACCCAGGCGCCAGCGCGCCGTGGCACGCGCCACGACCTCGCCGCTCGCGTCGGTGATGGTCGCCGGCACCTCGTAGTCGATGTTCCCCCGCACCTCGGGGATCGCGCAGCGGCATTCGGCGGCGAGTCGCCCCCGCGCCTTCTTCTGGTAGGTGATCGAGAGCCCCGTCAGGATGCCGCGCACCCCCGCCG
>JBOHSO010000358.1:0-2559 GCA_050921685.1 Gemmatimonadales bacterium | reverse complement strand
GGTCGTGAGGTACGCTTCGCTCTCGGCCGCTCGCCGCGGGATCCGCGCCTCGAAGCGACGCACCAGCTCGGCGGCGAGCCGGTTCCGTGCCCCGGCGGCCAGCTCGTCGGCCCGCGCGAGGAATCGGTCCAACAGGGCGAACTCCTGATCGGAGAGCTCGGGGGGCCCGAGCTCCAGCGCCTCACCCGGCGGGGCGGGCGGGGGGGAGGCGGGAGTGAGGCCCCACGCGGACACACGGTCCCGCACCACGATGGTCCCGGCGGCGAGATCACCCAATCGCTTGTTGGCCGGATGGGCGAACACGAGTACGGCGCCCGGAAGCGGACCGAGCGGGACCAGAAAGTCGATCAGACGGACGAGATTGCGCACCGTGGCCGCGTTGGCGGTGACCGGGCGCCCCGTGTCCAGCACGACGCGAATCCCGAGCGACCGCTTGCCGGGGGTGCGGCCGTCCCACAGTGCCTCGAACAGCGCGTAGTAGATGAAGAAGCCGAGGCTTCCCACGAGCACGAGGATGGCCGTGCCCCAGCGCCCCAGCGTGGACAGCCAGGCATCCGTGAATGCGCCAACGGCGAACAAGATGGTCAGGACGAAATAGGCGCCGCTGAGGAGAAACAGGTCGATGACCGCAGCGGCGGCGCGAGAGCCGAGACCGGCGAGCTCGAACGACAACACGACGTGCTCGGGGGTCTCGACCCCGTGCTGCCGGCGCAGTTCGAGGGGCGAACCTGGGGCTCGCGCGGGGACGCTCACGTCCTCATCTTATCGCCATCCCCGCCTCGAGAGCGAGCGCCATGGCGGATCTGCGGCCGATGGAGTTCGGGGAGATCCTGGATGGGGCGTTGTCCCTGTTCCGGCGTCACTTCGGGCTGTTCTTCAAGCTGAGCCTCGCGGTGATGTGGCTGCCGATCGCGCTGCTGGTGTACTGGCGCGTGCGCTTCCTCGGGTTCGGGAGCTCACCCGAGCAGGCGGCCGCGATGAGCGCCATGCTGCAGAGCGAGATCGTGCCGTTCTTTCTGTGGCTGCTGGTGTGGGGCCTCGTGTACACCGCGGCGATGCTGCTGCTCACGGCCGGATCGATCCGCATCATCTCCGACTCGTATCTGGGCCGTGAGCCCCAGTTCGGCGAAGCCCTCGCGCTGGGCGTCGACAAGATCGTCCCGCTGTTTCTCGTGGGGTTTGGCAAGTCCCTGTTGCTCGCCCTGCTCATGGTGTTATGCGCCGTCGTGATCGCCGTGACGGCCGTCTTGGGCCGGACGCTCGGGGCGGGCTTGGCGGTGCTGGCGATCTTCGCGGAGGTGATAGGCGCGTGCTGGCTCGTGTTGTTCGTCGCGAGCGGGTACATGGTGACCACCCCGGTGGTGGTGCTCGAGACCTTGCCCAGCGCCTTCGATTCGTTCGGCCGCTCCTGGGAGCTGACCCGCTCGAGAAAGCGCCGCGTATTCGGGCTCGTGCTGGTGGCCTGGCTGATCGCGAACGTGCTGCCGGCGCTGGTGCTCCAGGCGATCGGGGCGTTGATCCTGCAGTTCGCCCCGGGGGCCGTGTTCCCGTGGACGATCGTGTCCGTGGCGCTTCCCGTCGTCCTAGCACCCGTCGTGCCGTGCGTGCTCACCCTGGCCTACTACGACCTGCGGGTGCGGCGCGAAGGCTTCGATCTCCAGCTGTTGGGCGAGCAGCTGGGAGTCGCCTGAGCCGCGTCGCGCCGTCCCCGGAAGGGGCGGCACCGCTCCTCCTATGTCGCCGTTCGTGACGCCCGCCATCCCCCCCGATTCGCTCCGACGGGCCGTGCAAGAAGTGTTCGCACGGCCGGAATACGACTGGGTGCAGGGTGAGCGGCCATTGCACTGGCTGCGCGACCTCTGGATCGGCTTGGTGGAGTGGCTGAACCGCTTTTCCATCCAGCATCCCGCAGGGGCCAAGGTCCTGTTTTGGGGCGCCCTGCTGGCACTCCTTGCCCTGGTGGTTCACCTCGGGCTCACCGTGTGGCGCATCTATCGGGCGACGGTCGCACGGCCGGGCGCCGGGGTCCCCGGCGCCGTGACGATGCTGCTGGATGCGCGGCGCCACCTGGCGCGCGCCGAGGAGCTGGCGCAAGCCGGCCGCTACACCGAAGCCCTGGCTCACCGGTTCGTGGCGCTGCTGCTCGACCTCGATCGCGCGCAGGTGGTGACGTTTCATCCCGCCAAGACGCCGGCCGAGTACGTCCGCGAAGCGCGGCTCGAGACGTCTGGCCGCGACTCGCTCGCCGCGATAGTGAGGCGTCTCTATCGCCATGTCTTCGGCGCCGAGCCGTGTGACGAGCAGGGCTATCGCGAATTCGGCGCGGCGGCAGGGACGGTGCTCCAACATGTCGTATCGCGCTGAGCTTGGGCTCGTGCTGTTGCTGGTGTTGGCGCTCACGGTCGCCCTGCTGGCCGGCCGCCGGCGTCCCCGCGCGGTGGAAGCGTACGAGCCGGTCTCCACCTACCGCACCGGCCCGAGCGGGGGGCGCGGCCCCTACGACGTGCTGGCGCGCCTCGGCGTGCCGGTCGAGCGACGCCGGACCGCGCTGTTCGACCT
>JBOHSO010000357.1:0-9819 GCA_050921685.1 Gemmatimonadales bacterium | reverse complement strand
GCGCGATCGCGTGGGCTGTGCACGCGGCGGGATTCCGGGTCGTGGTGGTGGACGATCGGCCCGAGTTCGCCGATCCCGCCCGCTTCCCCCCCCAGGTCACGGTATGCGCCGCCCCGGTCCACGACGCGCTCCAGCAGGTTCCGATCACCCCCGCGGACGCCATCGTGATCGCCACGCGCGGGCATCGCCACGACGCGGTGATTCTCGAGCGCGTCGCCACGTCGCCCGCGAGCTACGTCGGGCTGCTCGGCAGCCGCAGAAAAAAAGCGGTGGTCACCAAGGCGCTCGCGGCCGCGGGCGTGCCCGCCGACGCGCTCGAGCGGGTGCGGGTGCCGGTGGGGGTCCCGATCGGCGCCGTGACCCCGGAAGAGATCGCGGTGAGTGTGGTCGCGGAGTTGATCGCGTGGAGGCGCAACGCCCTCACGGCTCCCTGACCAACTCCAGCAGTTTGCTGAGCGAGTCGGTCTGCAGCGGCCCTGCGATCTCGACCCGGAGCGACCCGACGTATCGCGCCAACCGCTCGTTGGGGAGCCGGGCACGAGCCTTCGAGGAGACGGCGAGGCTGTCCGCCGCGGCGAGGCGTCTACCCCTCTCGACCTCGGCCCCGGTCTGCCGTTGGAACAGCTGTATCACCACCCCGCTGGCGATTTCCTGCTCGACCAGGATCTCCGGAACCGCGGACGGGTTCCACCGCAGCGCGCGGATCGGATGACCGGGGATCGACACGGGCGCGGTCCCCAAAACGTCCCGGGCCGCCCGCAGCTCGATCTCCGACCACGTCGAGGAGAGTGGTGCCACCGCGAGGGCTCCGCGCGCGGCGTAACCCAGGGCTCCGTCGATGATCACGGCGGCGTTGCCCGTCACCGGGGCGGTCGGTGCGGCGTCACGCAAGGCGGGTTGCGCCTGGCTTTGAGGCAGGCGGTCGGCCACCGGCGCGGCCTGGCGCTCATCTTTCTCTTCTTGGGCGACGCGGTTCTGCTCGCCGGCACCCGCCGCCTCGTTGGCCCGACCGGCGGCTCGTTGGTCGTCACTTCGAGACGTGGCCAGGGTGCCTGGAGCCGGCGACGCGAGCGGGCGCTGCATTGCACCGGTTGGAGCCGTGGCAGGCTGAGACGGCGCGCTCGATTCCGCCAAAGCTCCGAAATCCTCGTTCGGCAGCGACCGGCGTGCCTGTCCTCCGGCGAACCAGCCGATTCCCAACGCCAGCACAACGGTCGCCGCCCAGGCGAGCGGCATCCTGCTCCGCCACATCAGCGAGGGCCGACGCAGCCGGTGCAGCGGCGGCGCGGTGCGCGTCGGGGCGGGCGGAACCGCCAGCCCGAGCAGCTTGCTCGCCCGCTCGATCAGGGCGCGCTCCTCGTCCAGGCGGGCACGACAGGCGGCGCACGCTTCGAGGTGCGCGTCGAGCCGTCCCGCCTCGACGGAGGAGAGCTCCCCGTCGAGATAGGCGTGCAGCGTTCCGTCATCCACGTGCGACATGCTCGGCCTCGCTTCCCTGCTCGTATGCCTCGACCAGCCGGCGGCGAGCGCGCGCAAGCGTCGTTCCCACGGCGCCCTTCGCCAGGCCGGTTTGCGCGGCGATTTCATCGTACGACTGGCCCCCGTCCCACAGCAACAGGACTTCGCGATCCCGCGGGGTCAGCTCCTCCAGCGCCCGGCGTACCCGGTCGCGTTCCTGCTCCGCCACGAGCGTCTCGTCGGCCCCGGGTGCCGCGGCCTCCGGCTCGCTTTTCAGCAGGGTGAGGTGCCGCCGCTCGCGCGCCTGCCGCCGGGCTTCGTCCCGCGCCATGTTCGCCGCTACCACGAACAGCCACCCCCGTGGGTTATCGGGTCGATGTACCAATGCCCGGGCGAACGCCTCCTGGGCGAGATCCTCGGCGCGCTCGGCGTCCCACACCTTGCGGTACAGAAAGCGCACCAGCGCGGGATACGTGTTGCGATAGACGTCAGCCAGATCGTCGGGCATTGCGCCTCAACGCGGATTGCGGATGGTGGAATGCGGGATGGAACGACGGGCTTCTGATCGAACCGTCGAATATCCAGACCGCAATCCGCATTCCGCATTCCACATTCGATTCATCCCCGAAACTCCCGTACCAGCCGCTCCAGCTCTCCCGTCGCCCAGCGCTCCTTGCCTCCCGAAGCAATCTTGACGCTCAGGCGGCGGCCCGCCACCAGCACGGCGGGAGTCAGCCCGGCCGAGCGGACGAGCTCGGGGCAGTCCCGCAGCAGGGCGAAGTACGCCTCGCTGAACGGGGCGATGGTGACGACCCGGAGCGAATCGCCGTGGTTGAGGTCGGTCCAGGTGCCGTCGCGCAGGATGAACAGCCGCCCGCCGACCCGACGCGTCGAGTTGATCCCCGCGCGGCCGCGCAACAGCGTACCCAGCTCCTCACCCTCCGGGGCGACGACGGATTTGGTCGCTTGCCGCGCTTCGTTCTGGGCAAGCGCCACGGCGCCCGCGCCCGCTTGATCGCGCGGTGCCGCGACATCGGAGCGACGACCGTCGACCGCGACCGCGTTCGGCTCCTGGACCAGGTACGCCGTGTACTCGGTCAGAATCCCGTGGCGGAGCGCCAGCTCCTTCAAGGCATTCATCAGCTCGGTGGTCTGTCCGTGCAGCCGGATCTCGCGAGACAACGCGCCGGCCATGCGGGTCGCCCAGAGTCGCGGGATGTACTCGTTGCTCGACCGCTCGGCCACGGCCCCCGAGCGGAATCGCTCCTCGGATCCGTTTCTTCGACCGCGGACCGAAACGGACCACTCGCGGCTCTCCCCGCGATATCTGCCGAACACCACGAGCTCGTCGCCCGCGAACAGATCCGGCAGCGTGGCCGGCTGGAGGTCGTACAGCTCGATCTCGCCGCCGGCGGAGAGCGCGACGTCGGTGAGCACCGGGCTCGCGATCTTGCCCGCGAGCGCGCCAACCGCCTGCTCGATGTTCCTGCCCTGGGTGATGTACGCGGTGACGCCGCGTGCCCGTTCGGTCAGCCGGTCGAGCAGGTAGGTATTCACGTCATACCCGATCCCGAACGTAAAGACCCGATAGGCGCCGCGGCGCTCTTCGGCCCGTGCCGCGATCCGCTCGGGGTTCTCCTCCCCCACGGTCGGTAGCCCGTCGGTGAGGAACACGACGACGCCGAGCGCGCCGTCGGCCGGCGGCACGCTGTAGGCCTCATCCAGTGCACCGGCGATGTTCGTGCCACCCCCCGTCTCGAGGGCACGGACCCAATTCACGGCACGCCGCCGGGTCTCGGTGGTCGTTGCGGTCCACGCCGCCGAGAAGCGCCGCACGCCGCTCTCGAACGCAATGAGGCGAAAGCGGTCGCCTTCGCGCAGAGTGCCGAGCAGCTGCTCCAGCGCGGACTTGGCCTGCGCGAGCTTGTCGCCCGACATGGACCCGGACACGTCGACCACCGCCACCACGTCGCGGCGCAGCGCGGCGGCCGAGGTGGCGGCTCCCGGCGCCACCAGCAGCATGAAGTACCCGTGCTCGCCCACCGGCCGGTGCGTGATGAGCGACAACCCCACCAGGCCGTGCGCCAGCGGAAAGAAGAGATCCAGATCGCCGCTCGACGCCGAATCGGCGAGGGTCACCTCGAGCCGTCCGTCGGCACGGCGGATCCCGACCGCGTGCGTCGGAGAATACGGGTCCTGGTATTGGTCGGCGTTGTGGGCCGTGAGCCGGAAGCTCTTCGCCGCGCTCCCCGCCCCGGGTCCGTTGCCGCCCACGTAGCGGAATCGCCACGCGTCGCCTTCGCGCTCGAGGATTTGCGTGTAGCGCAGAATGATCTTGCGCGTCTCGCCGGGGTTGATCGGGAAGACGCGGGCACGGATCAGGCCGTGACCCGCCAGCTCGATCAGCGCCGGGTCGCGCTTGCGGCGCACGATCTCTTCGTAGATCCCGCGAGCGGCTTGAGCGTCCATCGTTTCCCCGCGCAGCTCAACGTCGCCTTGCCACAGCGA
Organism: Gemmatimonadales bacterium; assembly: GCA_050921685.1. Lineage (GTDB taxonomy): Bacteria > Gemmatimonadota > Gemmatimonadetes > Gemmatimonadales > GWC2-71-9 > DASTHG01. The sequence goes on along the minus strand of JBOHSO010000357.1, from coordinate 5,853 downwards.
GAACCCACTGAACGACGCCTCACCGGGCAGTGGATAGTGGTAGATGCCCTCGCCGAGCGCGGTGCCGCGGTTTTGGAACCATTCCTCGACGCTCACCTGAGCGACGCGACCCAGCACGGTGACCGAAACGGCGCTGCGGAGCTTTTCGACCTCCCCGCCGGGCGCTGGGTGGATCGGCTCGAGCCAACCCTGGCCGGCCAGGGGCAACGGGAGGGTGAGGATGAGTCCGGCCGCGAGGCCGGTGATGCGGCTGGTGCGAGGCATGGCGTCGATCCTGTGGAGACGCCAAGAGAGACGACGTGAGTGGGGAACCTTGCACACGGGGTTCCTTCGGGCGGGGCCTCCCGTTCGGGGCCGCGCGAGGGTATTGTGATTGCGTTCACAAACCGATCCCGAACCCGCTTACATGGGAGAACAGGCAATGCAGCGGAAGTTGCTAGGCACCCTGGCGATTCTCGGCGCAATGGCGTGCGGTGGGAAGGCGGATCAGCCGGCGGCCGATGCCTCAGCCCAGGCGCCGGCCGCAGCCGCGCCAGCCGGGCAGATACTGGAAGTCAAGATGACGGGTAGTGGCACTACGTTCTTGTACGAGCCCGCCGAGTTTACGGTCGAGGAGGGCACCGGCATCACGGTCCGGTTCATCAATGTCTCGGGTGGGCCGCACAACGTGGCCTTCTTCGGGGATTCCATTCCGGCCGGCGCCGCGGACAAGCTGAACGCCGCCATGATGAACCGCATGGACAACCTGTCCGGTCCGTTCCTCATCAACCCGAACGACCACTACGACGTCATGTTCGACGGGCTGCCGGAAGGTATCTACAAGGGGTACTGCACCCCGCATCTGGCACTGGGGATGAAGTTCACCCTCAAACTGCAGTAGCCGATCATTCGTCGGACAAAAACCACCCGGCCCCGCCGTTGCTCGCGGGGCCGGGCGGGCTTCTGCGGGCGCCTACCCCTTGGATCTGAGGATCTCCACGAAGGGCGGATGGTTGCGCAGCGCTTCGAAGGCCAAGTCGGTATGGAAGGGTGCGGAATAGGGGAAGCCCTGGCTGAACGCCGCGCGCACGAGATCGACCGCCTGGTCCTTGTCGCCCAGGAGCGCGTGGATGCGCGCTCGCCAGAACGTGTGCCGGCCGAAGAGATAGGGTCTCGAACTCCGGGCCAGCATCCGATCGAAGCGTAATGCCTGCTCGCGGTCTCCCTGTCTCGCGGCGATCGCCCCGAGAAAGCCTTTGCCGGACACATCATCCAGGATATGCTCCGATTCGACCTGGATATGGCCAGGCGCGGTGGAGGGCGTCGCCTCGGAGCGGAGCGCAGCGAGCGGTTCGAACATCGGGCGCGCGTCATCGAGTCGCCCGGCGAGATAGTACGCACGACCGAGGTCGTAGTGGTTGCTGTCGGACCGTGTCGCCTGCCGGGTTTCCAGCCAGGCGATCGCCTGTCGCAGGGCCTCCTCTGCCGCATCCTGGTGACCATGGGCCCGCAGTTCCTGCCCCGCCAGCAACGCCACGTCGGCGGCGGTCCAACCCGGCTGCCGCGGCAGGTTCTCGCTCTCAGCGAGACGCCGCCGCACATCGTCGCGCCGGCCGAGGGCTGCTAATGCCCGCACTTCACAGGCGAGGGTTCCGAGGTTGTCGGGGAAGCGGCGCCGGCCCTCGCCCGCTTCTTTGAGCTCGCGACGGTGGTCGCCCAACAGGTGCAGGGCCGCGGTCAGGTCGCACCAATACATGTAGTACTCGTGGAAGAGCCCTCGGTCGGGTCCAAGAGCGGTATACGAGGCGACCGCTTCCTTGGGGCGGTTGAGCGCCATCGCCTCGGAGCCAAGCAGGTACTGCGCCTCCGAGCCGGGGGCGACCTGCACCAGGTCGCGCGCGGCCTGGAGCGCCCGTGGGCGATCCCCCACGACCTGGGCCTGCACCCAGGCGAGGTAGCCTCGGTCGATCGGGGGCAGGCGGCGGTTGGTGCGCTCGATGGTGCTGACGATGGAATCGGCGCGTCCGAACTGCCCGAGGTTGAGTCGCGCGGCGGCCGACCAGATCAGGGCGGCGGTGAACGTCGAGTCGCCGGCAGCCGCCTGCTCGAAATGCTCGCTCGCGCCGTTCCAGTCGAATCGGACGAACCGATCCACGCCTTCCACGAACTCCTGATACGCCTCGAAGCTCGGTGGTTGGCTGGCCGCGCCGGCCCAGTTCATGAGCCTGGGGTCTGTCAATGTCGCAAGCGCGGTCATCACCCGCTGGCGTAGCCGCTCGATCGGCTCGAGGGGGTTGGCCGCTGAGCCCACGACGGGATCGAGGGCACGCAGCACCTTGCCCTCGGCCGCGTCGGAGATCTCGACCTGGAACCGCAGGCTGTCGCCGATGCGATAATACGCGCCGGACACGACAGTGCCGGCGCCGGTCCGACGGCCGAGTCGGCGAACCCCGGCGGCGTCGAGATGCCCGGCGCCATGCGCGGCGGAGGTGTCGCTGGTTGCGAACACCTGCATCGAAGGGACGACTTCGACCAGCCCCGTCTGGGCGAGCCCCTGCGTCACCCAATCGGCGGCCATGTGGCCGAGATGATCGAGGCTCCGGTCGCCGGTGTGGTTCTCGATCACCGCCACGACGACGCGTCGCGGCGAGAGGCGCCCGTGCCCGTTGGGGCTGATGAGCACGGCGCCCACGGCGATCGCGGCGAGGATCGCGGCGACGCCCGCGACCCGCTTCCACACACGGCGGCTGACCAGCTGGACGCGCGTGGGCAGGCTGGGCCGGTGGGCGGAACCCCCAAGGCCGGTGGTCATCGCTGCCGCCGTGGCGAAGCGATCCGCCGGGAGAAGCGCGAGCGCAGTGGCCAGGGCGTGCTTCACGCCACGCACGACCTCGGTAGGGGCCCCGTGCAGCGACCCCCGGTCCAGCGCTTCCCAGTTCTGGATCTTGGCATCCGCCGGACCCCGCGTCGGCGCGGCACCGGCCAGCATCTCGAACAACACGCACCCGAGGCTGTACAGATCGCTGCGGGCGTCCACCTCGGTGCCGAATGCCTGTTCCGGGCTCATGTACCCGGGGGACCCGATGGCCTGCCCCGCCTGGGTGAGCGTTTGACCGGCGGCGCTGATCGCCCGGGCCACACCGAAGTCGGCGACCACAGCGTGCCCACCTGACAGGAGGATGTTCTCGGGCTTGATGTCGCGGTGCACGATGCCCTGGGTATGCGCGTAGCTCAGCGCGTCCGCGACGTCCAGCGCGATGTGCAACGCGTCCTCGAGCGGCAGCCGTCCATCCTTCAGGAGGCGCTGACGCAGCGACTCCCCTTCGATGTAGGGCATGACGTAGTACAGCATGCCGCCCGTTTCTCCAGCGGCGAAGATGGGGACGATGTGCGGGTGGTTGAGCTGGGAGGACAGCTCGATCTCGCGGATGAACCGGTCGTACAGGAGTCGCGAGCCGAACTCGGGCTCGAGCAGCTTGATCGCCACGTTGCGGCGCGGGTGCTGCTCGAGGGCCAGATACACGCGCGCCATCCCGCCGGCGCCGATCTGACGCTCCACGGAATAGCGCGGGGCCAGCCCCTCGCGCAGCAGCTCCAGAACGTCTTGCATCAAGTCAAAGTAGCGTGGTGACATGCACGGGGGGAGGATTGCCGCACCGCGCGCCTCCCACTGGCCGTTTGTGAGCCGCGTACTACTATACGCAGTGCCATGAACTGGTTCCGGTCACCGGTCGGCCGAGTCCTGGGATACTACGTCGTGCTCGTCGGCGCGGCTGTCATCGTGGCGCGCCTCTTCCCCGGCGTGCCGCAGCTGCTCGAGCGGTTTCGCGCGCTGTCGGCTGTGGCGGGCGGGGGCGCGTCCCTCGGCGGGCTCACGACCCCGGGGGCCACGGGTTTCGAAAGCCTATCGCAGATCGACATGGCCCTGGTGGCGGCGCTCTCGATGCTGGTGGCGCTGGCGCTCGCGGTGCCGGTGGCGCTGGTGTACATGATCACCAAGCGACGGCGCGGATACGACCAGTCGGTGGTGCAGGCCGTCATCCTCCTCCCCGCGATCGTCGCCGGGACGGTGATCCTCGTGCAGAACAGCCTGGCGCTCGCCTTCGCGCTCGCCGCGGTGGTGGCGGTGGTACGGTTCCGCAACACCCTCAAGGACACCAAGGACACCGTCTACATTTTCCTCGCTTTGGCGATCGGTGTGGCGGCTGGGGTGGTCGCCCCGACGGTCGGCGCGGTGCTGTCCGTGATGTTCAATCTCGTGGTTCTCGCGCTGTGGCACTTCAATTTCGGGAACATCTATGTCGACCAGCGCGGGCGCGTGGCCCCGCTGCGACCGGGCGAGGCCCTGCTGGGCCCCGGGAAGACCGGTGAGTTTCAAGCGGTGGGGGATCCTCAGCTGCTCGCCGCGTTGACCCCGGCGGAGCTCGACGAGGTGGCCGACCGCGCGGCGCGGCTCCAAGCCTATATCGCCGCCCGGTCCGAGGATACCAAGAAGAAGCGGTTTACCGCGGTCGTGCTCGTCCACTCCACGGAGCCGAAGACGGCGCAGCAGGCGGTGGAGATCGTGCTTGAGGAGCAGACGAAGCGCTGGAGACTCGCCGAGATCCTGCCGGGGGAGGGAGGGACGTCGACGCTCGAGTACCTGGTGCGGCTCAAGGAGGAAGTGGAGGCCGGAGTGTTCCTCGATGACCTCAAACGCCGCGGCGCGCCCAGCGTCGTGGCGACGGAGTATCGCTCGCTGCGGGGGCTCAAACGCGCCGACGAGTAGGCTGGCGGCAACTGGCCGGATCGCTCGGACTCGTCTGGATCGTGACGGGGCGTCCACCGTCGGCCCTGGCGCAAGGCGAGCCGCCGACGGCCCCGGGCCCGGTGACCCTTGCCGCCGGCGAGCGGTACCGCGCGGGATGGCTCCACCGGCTATTGCTCGGATCGCATTACCGGGATCTCTGGGCCACCCCTATCGTGGTCGATGAGCTCAATCTCGCGACGTTCGCCGGCGGATTGACGCCCAGCCTGTGCAGCGGGGGCCGCCAAACGAAGTCCATCCGGTTCACCGGGGCCGATGGGCGCACCTATGTGTTCCGCTCGGTGGACAAAGATCCGACGCTCGCCCTCCCGCCGGACTTGCGCCGCACCTTCGCGCGCGACCTGCTACAGGATCAGATCAGCTCTCAGCACCCGGGCGGGCCGCTTGTTGTCGCGCCACTGCTCGAGGCGGCGGGGGTATTGCACGCGACGCCGGCGCTCTACGTTCTGCCGGACGATCCGCGCCTGGCTGCATTCGACTGCGTCCGTCCCGGCATGCTGGGCATGGTCGAAGAACGCCCGACGGCCGCTTCGGACAGCGAGCCGGGATTCGCGGGGGCAGTGGACGTAGGGAGCACGAAGAAGCTGTTCGGCCGGCTGGAGCGCGGTCCCGACGATCGGGTGGACGCGAGGGAGTTCCTGCGCGCCCGCCTGCTCGACGTCTTCGTGGGCGACTGGGATCGCCACCAGGACCAGTGGCGTTGGGCCCGCTTCGACACCGGGGGGCTGCATTGGTGGCGGCCGATTCCGCGCGACCGCGACCAGGCGTTCTCCCGCCTCGACGGCGTGCTGGTGTGGCTGGGGGGGTTCTACTATCCGGAGCTGGTCGGATTCGACGACGCGTACCCGAGCATCGCCCGCGTGAGCCTGACGGGGCAGGTGCTGGATCGTCGGCTGCTCGCCGAGCTGGAACGACCGGTGTGGGACTCCGTGGCGACGGCGCTGCAGGCGCGGTTGACCGATTCGGTGATCGATGTGGCGGTGGGCCGGCTGCCGGCGGCGTATCGCAGCGGCAGCGGTGCGCGTCTCGCCCAGGCGCTGCGACGGCGGCGCGATCAGCTCTCGGCG
>JBOHSO010000356.1:0-4204 GCA_050921685.1 Gemmatimonadales bacterium | reverse complement strand
GTCCAGCGCCGATCCAGGGCGCACCTTCCGCGGCCTGGTGGACCCAGGGCATCTGGACCCCGAGTTTCTCCGCGCCGTACGGAACATCAAATTCCGCGGCGCCGTCGCCACCGTAAACCTGGCCCTTGCCGAGCTACCCCGTTTCACCGCTCGCGCGGGCGATGGAGCGCTGCGTGGGGCGATCTCCATCGCGCCGAGTCTGGACTATCTCGAGCGGGCGTATGACGACGCGAAGTACGGGGGCGTGTCCCGGCAACCGTACCTCGAGGCACGGATCCCCACCCTGCTCGACCCCAGCCTCGCGCCGGTCGGGAAACACATCCTGACGGTGCAGGTCCAGTACGCACCCTACCACCTGAAGGCCGGCTGCTGGGACGCGAACGCGCGCGAACGACTCGCCGATCTGGTGATCGACACCCTGGCCGAGTACGCGCCGAACGTGAAAACGGCCGTGGTGCATCGCCACGTCGTGTCTCCGAAGGATCTCGAAGAGCGCTACGGGCTCACCGAGGGGCATCCCTACCATGGCGAGATGACGCTCGACCAGATTTTCTTCATGCGACCGGTGGCGGGATGGGCGCGCTACGGGACGCCGATCGAGGGACTGTACCTGTGCGGAGCGGGCACGCATCCGGGCGGTGGGCTGGCCGGGGCCTCGGGGCGCAACGCCGCGCGGGAGCTGCTGAAGGAGCGACCCTGATGGGCACGTTCATCAAGACCACCGAATCGTACCGGCAGGGCGCGCGCACCTTGCCGGGCCGCTACTACACGGCCCCTGAGATTCTCGCCGAAGAACGGGAAACGATCTTCGCTCGGCACTGGATCGCCATCGGGCGCGCCGCCGATCTCGCTCAACCGGGTGACTACCGCCTCGTGGACATCGCAGGCGAGTCGCTCATCGTAGTGCGAGACCAGCAGGGGGCGCTGCACGCGTTCTTCAACGTGTGCCGACACCGGGGCACCCGCTTGTGCGAGGCCGCGCACGGCCGGCTCGCCGAGACGATCCAATGCCCCTATCATGCCTGGACCTACGGGCTGGACGGCCGACTCATCGGCGCGCCGCACATGCACGAGGTCGAAGGGTTCGACAAGCGCGACTACCCCCTGCACCAAGTCGGGCTCGCCGAGTGGGAGGGGTTCGTGTTCGTCAACCTGGCGCGCGAGCCCCAACGGTTCGTGGACGCTTACGCGCCGGCGCTCGAGCGGTTCCGACGCTTCAATCTTGCGGCGCTCGTCGCGGTGCGGCGCATCGAGTACGACGTGCAGGCCAACTGGAAGTTGATCGTGCAGAACTACTCGGAGTGCCTGCACTGCCCCATGATCCATCCTGAACTGTCCGCCAAGCTGCCGTACACGAGCGGAGCCAACGACTTGATCGAAGGGCCGGTGCTCGGCGGATACATGGACATCAAGCCGCCCAACGAGAGCGCCACCATGACCGGTCGCGCGTGCGGCCTGCTGCTCGGGGACCTCCCGCCCGATGACCGACGGCGGGCGTACTTCTATACGGTGTTCCCATCGATGCTGCTGAGTCTGCACCCGGATTACGCGGTCTTCTACACGCTCTGGCCCAAGGGGCCGATGCGGAGCCTGGTGGTGTGCGAATGGATGGTGCACCCCGACTCGCCCGCCGCCCCGGGTTACAACATCGGGGACGCCGAGGAGTTCTGGGACCGCACCAATCAACAGGATTGGCACATCTGCGAGCGCAGTCAGCTCGGTGTGACGTCACGAATGTACGAGCCCGGGCCGTACTCGCCGCGCGAGAGCATGCCCGCAGCGTGGGATCGAGCGTATCTCCGGCAGATGGGACACGCCCGGGACTAGCCGGACGCACGGCCGCCAACCCGGGCCGCCGGATCCTGCCGGAAGAACCCCTTGAGCTCCTCGTACAAGTCCGGGTAGCGCCGCTGCAGCTCCACCGGGCGCTCGAAGAACGTCTCCGTCGCCACGGCGAAGAACTCGGCGCGGTCGGTCGCGCCGTAGGCACTCAAGAGGTCGGGCTCCCCCTCCTGCGCCGCTCGTCGCAGCTCCTCGAACCGCTGCTGCAGCACCCGCGCCCAAGCGCGCGTCGACGACGGCGCCTCGAGCAATGGGACACCGTCCACATAGCCGTCCTCCCAATCGAGCTCGTGGGCGAACTCGTGCAGCACCACGTTGTGCGTGTCCCCCGCATCGCCCCCGCCGCCCGCCGCGCTCTCCCACGACAGGGCCACGGCTCCCCGCACATGCTCCCCTACCAGCGGTACCGGCCCATCCCGGAGCAGTCCGTCAAACGGTGGATGTCTGGGCACGAACGTGGCGGGATACATCACGATGCTCCTTACCCGCGGATAGCAGCCGGCGTCGAGGTTCAGGATCAGCAGGCATGCCTGGGCGGCGACGATCACCTTCATGTCTTCGGTGAGCTCGAGCCCCCCGCTTCCCTCGAAGTGCTTGTCGCGGATGAATTGGCGTACGAGATCCAGCAGGCGGTCCCATTCCGCCGGCGTGAGCGCCCGCGTGAGCGACACCCGGTGCTCGATCAGCTCCCTCCAGACAGCGGGCGGAGGCTCGGACGCCGCTCGCCGCGCGGAGCGGAACCGCGCGGAGCGGAGCAGGCCCCACCCGATGAACAGCGCCAATGTGAGCAGGGCGGCGCTCCCCACTACGACCGCGATCGACTCCATGTTCTCACGACGCCGGCGCGGCGGCCGGAATGGGGAAGATCCTGACCAACGCGCGCAGCAGCAGACCCTCCGGCGAGCCGCCGTCCGGCGCTTCGGCGAGTACCACCGCGAATCGCCGCCTGAGCAACGGGTCTCGGAACGCCTGCGCGGCGAATTGGATCGTGATCGGGACGAACCAGGGCGCCTGCCGCGCGCCGGCGCCCGCCCGCGCGACGGCGGCGTACTGCTCGAACAGGCCGAGCAGAAACGCGCCCTTGGAAGGGAACTGCCGGTAGATCGCCCCCTTCGTGAAGCCCGCCGAGCGGGCGACATCGTCCAGCGTGGTGAGATCGAAGCCACGATCCGCGCACAGCTCGAGTCCAGCCTCGAGGAGCAGGTTTCGCGTTTCGGCCTTGCGCTTCTGCCGCATAGAACTCATTCGTATCTATGATACGAGTGAGTATCTGCTATGGCAAACCCCCTCCACTCCGCTGAGCACTCCCAGATACCATGGGGTATCTAGAATCGGTATTGGAGGCCCAGCTGGATCGCTCTTGGAGAGCCGGGAGTGAAATGCAGCTCGGTCACGGGTGCAGGGTCGCCCACCAGCCGCGACGTTGTGGCGAATTGGGCCTCGTTCCAGGCCGTATTGAAGAGATTGTCCACCGTGGCGACGAACTCGAAGCGCGACACCTCCCAGCGCCCGAACAATTCCCAGATCGCGTAGCCGCGAGCGGTCACCGAGCCATCCTCGCTGGCAGGCCGGGAACCGACGGCCCGGAGCCGTACCCCACCCGAGACGGGGCCGAGATCGCGGACAGTGAGCCCGGCCACGGCCGTGAGGGAGGGGGCAAGTGGAATGCGATCCGCACCGGCCGGCGCGCCGCGAAATCGCCCACGCGACAGGTTGAGGTCGACGTCCGCCCATAGCCACGGCGCAACTCGCACGCGTCCCTCGACATCGACACCCACGCGACGGGTGGCACCGCTCGCCTCCGTGCTGCCCTCGTCGCCGATGTAGATAAGCTCGCTCTCGAGGTCGAGCCTCCAGGCGGCCAGCGCGACCGTCCCCCCGTGCCACGCGTGACGCAACCCCAGCTCAGCCCCGATAGCGCGCGGCAGGACGCGATCCCCAACTCCCGCCGCAATCACGTCCCGGGCATCGTTGGAGTGAAATCCGCCGGCGACGTTGAGGTAGGCGGTCGTGGCGGTGGCCAATCGCATCGCGAGATTCGCCTTCGGGCTGACGATGCCGCGCCACCGGACCCCCGAGCCCGCGGGCGAGAGCCGGTCGCGCACCTCGAACCGGAACAAGTCCCCTCGCAGGCCCACCTGAACGCGCACCCGGTCAGACAGCTCGATCTCCTCGCTCCCCCACCCGTAGATCGACGACTGCCGCACGGCGGCATCTCCCACCGACCCGATCCGCGTCCGTTGGCGCTGGTGATCCAGGGCCACGTCCGCGAAATCGCTCCGTGTGCCCGCGCCCACGCTCCAGCGGCTTGGCCGGCCGCCGAGTTGTGCGGCGCGCGCATAGAACGCGCTCGCTCCCAGCA
>JBOHSO010000355.1:0-13267 GCA_050921685.1 Gemmatimonadales bacterium | reverse complement strand
GCGCGAGCCAGGCGAGCTGGCGGAGCCACACGGTGGCGACGATGGTGCGTACGTCGGTCTGCCCCGCCGAGTAGAGCATCAGCAGCCCGTAGACGGCGAGCGCCGTTACGACGCCCAGCAGCGGGCGATCGAGCTCACGGAGTCGCTGGAGCACGAGTGCTGTCGGTGATGGAGTCGGCAGGCGGCGCGCCCAACAATTGGGTCTCGCGCGGCGCGCTGTCGCTCGGCAGGAGGAACTGGAACGTGGTATCAGCACCGAGATAGTGGGCGATCACCCGCGCCACGATCGGGGCCACGGCGTCGCCGTGGCGCGCGAACTCGATCACCGCCCCCACGACGATCTCCGGCCGCTCGGCCGGCCCGAAGCCGATGAACCACCCATGGTCCGGGCCATGCGGGTTCTGCGACGTGGCGGTCTTGCCGGCGATCCTGAGCCGGGCGAAGCGCGCCCGGCGGGCCGTGCCCCGCTCGACCACGTTGATCATCGCCTGTCGCAAACCTGCCAGCTGCTCGGGGGCGAGCCCGAGGTCGTAGGTGGGCCCCGGCGTTGGCCGCACCACGTAGGGCGCCCGGGACTGTCCGTCGCCCGCCAGCTGCTGGTACAGTCGCACCATGTTGAGCAGCGTCTGCGTGTTCTCGCCCTGCCCGATCGCCAGGTTCAGCGTGACGGCCGACGTCCAGCGGCGTGCACCATAGAGGCGGTCGAAATACTCCGTCCCGCTCGGAAAGATCGGCGTCAGCTCGCCGGGGAGATCGACGCCCGTGCGCCCGCGGAAGCCCATCGCATTGCCGTCCTCGAGCAGCGACGTGAGCCCGAGCTTCAGACCGAGCTGGTAGAAGTACACGTCGCAGCTGTGCGCGATGGCCTGCTCCAGCGTGAGGCGGCCGTGACCATCGGCTCTCCAACACCGGAAAAAGCGATCCCCATACTGCATGCCGCCCCGGCACGGAATCGGCATTCGCGTGCGCATCGTCGCGACACCCCGCTTCAGCGCCATCGCCGCCATGGCGAGCTTCCAGGTGGACCCCGGCGGATAGCGCGCCTCGAGCGCCCGATCCAACAGCGGGTGGGCCTCGTTCACGTTGAGGGCACGCCAATACTCCGGGGACACGCCGCCCACGAACGCGTTCGGGTCGTAGCCCGGGGCGCTGTACAGGGCGAGGACTTCACCGGTGGCCGGCTTCAGCGCCACGACCGCCCCACGCATCCCGGCTGGGAACACCCGCGCCACGTAGCGCTGGAGATCGAGGTCGATCGTGGTCCGCAGCGTCGCCCCGGCCACGGGCTGGAGCGTCTGCGCCACGCCGGCCTCCCGCACCACGAATCCCAGCGCGCTGACCTCGACAAACCGCTCCCCGTCCGCACCGCGTAGCGTGTCGTCATAGGCCCGTTCCAGACCGTCCTTGCCGATCAGGGCCCCGGGCCGCAGCGCCCGCTCACGCCGACCGGCGAGCTCCTGCTCGGTCGCTTCGCCCACGATCCCGACCAGGTGGGCGACCGCCCCGCTGTCGGGGTAGTGTCGTTTCGGCTCGGACTGAATGACGAGGCCGGGCAAGGTGAGCCGGTGCTCTTCCAGAATGGAGATCACCTCGAAGGGGGCATCCGCCGCCACCAGCGCGGGCTGATAGGGCGCCCGGCGGTAGCGCTGCACCACTCGCTCGATTTCCTCGGCATCGAGGTGCACGATCGGCGCGATGCGCGCCAGCCGGCGGCGCAATTCCGCCTCGGGCGCCGGCAGCAACGAGACCGTATAGCCCGGCACGTTCTCGGCGACCACTCGGCCGTGGCGGTCGGTGATGATGCCGCGCGGCGCGGGCAGGGTGATTTTGCGCAGCCGGTTGGACTCCGACTGCAAGTCGTACTTCCCATGACCCAGAACCTGCGTGCGGAAGTAGGCGATCGTGATCACACCAACCGCGCCCCACACGAGCAGGCGCGCCGTGCGCAGCTTGGTGTCGAGCTGATACGAGGATAGGCGACTCACGATTCCCCCATCCGGATCGCGAGCCACTCGCGGAACAATGCCAGCACCAGCACCCCCGTGACCGCGGTCGTGAGCCCCTGCAGCGGCGACCAGATCAACAACTCCCAGCCGATCTGCGCCCCCGCGAGCTTTCCCGAAGCGAGGGCGACCACGAGGTTACGCAGCCACGTCCCCACGAAAAACAGCACGCCGGTCACCGCCAGATGCTCCGCGAAGAACACGACTTTCGACCACGCCGACAGATACCCCACCAGCGTGTGGGCCAACGCCCCGGCCCCGAAACTCGCCGGGGTGAGCGCGTCGCGCAGCAACCCCACCAGGAAGCCCGCCGCCGCGCTGGCTCCCGGACGCGCTTGAATCGTATAGATGAGCAGCGCGAGCAGCAGGAAATCGGGGGCGACGCGTTCGTTGCCCAGGCGACTGCGGATTGAGAATTGCAGCGCCACCAGCAACCCCAGCACCAGCCAGAACCGGAGGCGCTCGCCTCGTCTCATGGGATGCCGGCGCCGGAATCCGTCAGGAAGGCGCCCCGCAGGTCCACACCGGACGACCGCTCCAGGACCATCACGTGGGTGACCGCGCCGGGCGGCACGGCCGGCCGCACGAGGTAGGTGCGGTCCCATTCGGTCTCGCTCCCCACCCCGAAGACGGTGCCCACCGGGATGCCGCGCGGCAGGACGCCGCCGAGCCCCGAGGTCAGGATCACCGTGCCCGTCCGTACCCGCATCCGATAGGGCGCTCCGCGCAGCTCGAGCAGCCACACGCCCGGCCCGGTGATGCCGTGCGGCGCCAGGATCCCGTATACGCTGCCGTCCGACGCCATGCCGCTGGCGCGGAACTCGGGGTGCGCCCAGGTCGCCACCACGCTCGTCGCGGCATCCACGGCGCTCACTACCCCGAGCAACCCCTCCGGGGCCACCACGGGTGCGAGCCGTCGCACTCCGTCGCGCGTCCCCGCGGAGATCACCACCGTGAGGGGGTCGGTCGGGGTCGCCTGGTGCAGCACTTCGGCGGGCACGAACCCGATTCCGAGGCGAATGCCAAGACCCAGCAGGCTGCGCAGCCGGCCGTTCTCGGCGCGCAGCTCGCCGAGAAACGCGGCAGCCATGACGGCCGAGTCCCGCTCGGCCACGACATGGGCGAAGCGGGTGCGAGACGTGCGCAACAGCTCGGACTGGGTTTGGAGCTGCAGCAACGGCAGCAACACGGTCCGGCGCAGGCCGCTGGCGAGCGGGTCGCGGAGCGTCGCGGGCAGGCTCATCGCCACCAGGGAGAGGGCGACGCAACCCAGGAAGGCGAGCGTGTCACCACGCGTAGCGTAGCGATCCGCGCCGAGCGCCATACGGCTACGTCGTCAGAACGTTACGGTATTTCTCGGGATCGTCGAGGATGCGGCCCGTGCCCCGCACCACGCAGGTCATCGGATCCTCGTCGAGGTGAATCGGCAGGCCGGTCTCCTGTTGCAGCAGCACATCGAGGCCGCGGATCAGCGCCCCACCGCCCGTCATCACGATGCCGCGATCTACGATGTCGCTCGCCAGCTCCGGGGGCGTGATCTCGAGGGCCCGGCGAACCGCGTCCACGATCTGCTGAATCGGCTCCTGCACCGCCTCGCGCACCTCACTTGAATGGACGCGCACGATTTTGGGGATGCCGGACACGAGGTCGCGCCCTTTCACTTCCATCTCCTGCTCCTCACCCACCGGGGCCGCGGAGCCGATCTGGATCTTGATCTGTTCCGCCGTGGGCTCGCCGATCAGCAGGTTGTAATTCTTGCGCATGAACTGCACGATGGCCTGATCCAGCTCGTCGCCCCCGGTGCGGATGGAAGTGTCGGAGACGATCCCAGACAACGCGATCACCGCGATCTCCGTGGTCCCGCCACCGATGTCGATCACCATGTTCCCGGTCGGCGTTTCCACGGGCAGACCCACTCCGATGGCCGCGGCCATCGGCTCGGCCACCATGTAGACTTCCTTCGCCCCCGCCGACTGCGCCGAGTCCCGCACGGCGCGCCGCTCCACCTCGGTGATCCCGCTCGGCACGCACACGATCACCTTCGGTTTCACCCGGAACACGTGCCGGTCGATGATCGTCTTCAGGAAATAACGCAACATCTTCTCGGTGACGTCGAAATCGGCGATCACCCCGTCCTTCAGCGGCCGCACGGCCAGGATGCCGTCGGGCGTCCGGCCCAGCATCCGCTTCGCCTCCAGGCCGATCCCCTTGATCTTGCCGGTGGATTTCTCGATCGCGACCACGGAGGGCTCGTTCAGGACGATGCCCTCGCCTCGGACGTACACGAGCGTATTCGCCGTGCCAAGGTCGACGGCGATCTCGTTCGCAGGGTTGAACGCCCCGAGATTCCACTTCGGCCAGCGCAGCGGCATGGTCGGCAGTCGGTGTCCGGCAACCAGTATGGAGGCGGGTGTCGTACGCGCGCAGCAACCTAACAGAAAGCGTAACTCCAAGCAAGGCTGATGCTTGACGGCCCTGTATGGAGCGGCTAGCCTATGCCCATGACGACCCGCGCGTGGGCGGCCGAAGTGGCGGTCGTCGACCTGGATGTGTGCGACCGCTGCGGTCTCTGCCTGCCGTTGTGCCCGCCGGAAGCGATCCACCTCGAGCTCTCCGCCCTGGTGGTCGATAAGGCGACCTGCACGGGCTGCCGCAAGTGTATCGCGCCCTGCCCGGTAGGAGCCCTGGCCATGGTGCCCGCCTGATGTCCGACGTCGACGTCGTAGTCGTCGGCGCCGGGCCGGCCGGCTCGATGGCCGCACTCGAAGCCCGCCGCACCGCCCCGGAGCTCGATGTGCTCCTGCTCGAGCGCGACCGGGCGGTGGGCGCACCGGTGCGCTGCGCCGAAGGCGTCGGAGATGCCGGCCTGCGGGAGTTCGCCGATCCCGATGGTGCGTCGTGGGTCGCGCGCAAGATCACCCGCGTCATCTTTCTGGCGCCCGACGACACCGAAGTGAAGGTCGCCGAGCGTGACGTGGGCTGGGTACTCGATCGGACGCGGTTCGACGCCTTTCTGGCGGCGGAAGCGGTCGCGGCCGGTGCCGAGCTGCTCGTCGGGACCGAGGCCACCGGCATGACGCGCGAGCCGGACGGCCGGTGGCGGGTGACGGTCCGGGGTCCGGACGGCGAGGCCACCTACCGGGCACATGTGGTGATCGGCGCGGACGGCGTCGAAACCATGGTGGGGCGCTGGGCAGGACTCGACACGCGCGTCCCGTCGCGCGACATGGAGTCGTGCGCGCAATACGTCGTGCAGGGCATCGATTTCGACCCCGATGCGATCTACCTGCAGTTCGGGAGCCAGGTCGCGCCGGGTGGCTACGCCTGGATCTTCCCCAAAGGGGAAGCGGTGGCCAACGTCGGGCTCGGGATCGTGGCGTTGAAGGCCGACGGCCGCAATGCGCGACAATACCTCGACTCGTGGATCGCGCGGCGCTACCCGCGCGGCGCGCGTACGGGGTACACGGTCGGCGGCGTGATCGTCCATACCACGATTCGGCAGACCTTCTGCGACGGCGTGCTGGTGGCGGGCGATGCGGCGCATATGATCAACCCGCTCTCCGGCGGCGGCATCGTCAACGCCATGAAGGCCGGCCGGTTGGCCGGCGGCACCGCCGCGACGGCGATCCGCGCCGCGGACCTGAGCGCGCGTCGTCTCTCCTGTTACCATGACGCCTGGATGCGCCTCCTGGGCGACGACCACCTCAAGTACTACCGGATCAAGCAGGCACTCGAGCACCTGGACGATGCGTTCTTCAACGGACTCGCCCGCACCGTGAACGCGATCCCGGAGCCGAAACGGACGCTGGGGCGGATCTTCGCGCACGCGCTGGTGAAGCACCCGCAGCTGATTCCAGTGGCGGCGAGATTCTTTGTCTAGCGAGGGGTGATGCTGAACATCGATCTGACGGGAAGACGCGCCCTGGTGGCGGGGGTGGCCGACGACGCCGGCTTCGGATTCGCCATCGCCAAGGCCCTCGCCGAGGCCGGCGCCACGGTGTGCGTGGGCACGTGGCCACCCGCGCTGAACATCTTCCTCAACCTGCTGGAGCGCGGAAAAATCGACGAGTCCCGACGCATGCCCGACGGGACGCTCTTGACGTTCGAGAAGGTCTATCCGCTCGACGCCGCGTTCGACACCCTCGCCGACGTCCCCGAGGAGATCCGCACCAACAAGCGCTACAAGGACGTCGGGGACTTCACCGTGAGTGGCCTGCGCGAGCGGCTGCTCGCCGATTTCGGCGAACGGCCGCTCGACATCCTGGTCCACTCGCTGGCGAACGGGCCGGAAGTGAAGCGGCCGCTGCTCGAAACCAGTCGCGGCGGTTACCTCACCGCCGTCAGCGTGAGCGCGTACTCGCTGGTCTCGCTGGTCGGCCAGCTCGGCCCCCTGCTGCGCGACCGGGGCGCCGCCCTGTCGCTCACGTACATGGCGAGCGAGCGGGTCGTGCCCGGCTATGGCGGCGGGATGTCGTCCGCCAAGGCGGCGCTCGAGAGCGACACCCGGACCCTCGCCTACGAAGCAGGCCGCAAGTACGGCGCCCGGGTGAACACGATCTCCGCCGGACCACTCGCCTCCCGCGCGGCCAGCGCGATCGGAAAAATCGAGCGAATGGTGGACTACTACGCCGCCAACGCCCCACTCCCCGAGCCGCTCGCCGCCCGCGAAGTGGGCATCGTGGGCGCCTTCTTGTGCAGCCCGCTGTCGAGCGGGATCACCGGCACCACGATCTACGTGGACAAAGGCTACCACGCGATGGGGATGGCGGTGGCGGGAGTCGAAGGGCTGTGAGCCTCAAAGCCCGGCGGTTCTGGCCGCTGCTGCTCGTGCTGGTGCTGAGCGATTGTGCGACGAAACGGTTGGCGCAGGCGCGGCTCGTTCCGGCCCATGTGCCGCACCGCGTGGCCGGCGACGTGGTACGGCTGACCCTGACCTACAACCGTGGCGCGGCCTTTGGGATCGACGCCGGCCCGCGCGGCCGCTGGGTGCTCGCCGCCCTCTCCCTGGTCGTGCTGCTGGGCCTGAGCGTGATGTATCGCCGTGCAGAGGCCCGGGATCTCCAGCTCGTGACGGCGCTCGCCTTACTGGCGGGAGGCGCGGTCGGCAACCTGCTGGACCGCGTTCGCTCGCCGCGTGGGGTGGTGGACTTCATCGACCTGGGCATCGGCGACGCGCGTTTCTGGACCTTCAACCTGGCAGACGTGGGAATCTCAATCGGCGCGGTACTGCTGGCCCTCACCGTGTGGCGCCGCGGGCACCCGCCAGCGAGCCCGATAGCGACCCGCCAGTAGGAGCATCACACTCGTGCCCACGGAGCAGCGCGTCGCGACGTAGGCGGCGAGCCGCCCAGCCGCTCCTCGCGTGCCCCCCTGGAGCCCCAACGGCCTCTCCCAGGCATCCCAGACGTAGACCGGCATGCGCGCCAGGCTTAACGGGTCGGTGCCGTCCTCCCAGGCGCTCGCGAAACCCAGCTGATAGCCCGCTTGGCGTGCGATCTTGACCGTCCGTCGACTGCGGGCGCCGAACGGATAGGCGACCGCCGCGCCCGCCTCCTGGCCGAGGCGGCGGACGAGCGTTTCACGCGAGCGCGTCAGCTCCTCCGCGACGACGTCGGACGGCAGCCAGGTCAGGCGTCGGTGCGTCGCGGTGTGGGAGCCGAAATCGAACCCCCGCGCCCGCCACTGGTCGATCGCCCGCCAGTCGAGGTGCGCCAGGCGTCCCCAGCTGTACGGCACGTCCCAGGTGTTTGCGCGACCCAGGAAATCCGTGATGAGAAACGTGGTAGCCGTGAATCCCAGGTCGGCGAGCACCGGGTAGGCAGCCTCGGCGAGGCTCGCATAGCCATCGTCGAAGGTGAGTAGGAAATCCCGACCGCTCGACGAGAGCCGGGCGACCGGGAACAGGTAGGGAGAGGACGCCCGCGCGAACTCGCCGAGCGAGAGGGTGCGCCACCCCGCCCGTGCCAGCGCCGTCATCTGCCGCGCAAACACCGAGCGAGCCACCCGCGTGACGCCCAGCTCCAGTGGGCCGCCGATGCGATGGTAGCACAGCACCGGCGGGCGAATCACGTCCCCGTGCTCCCGAATCCCCCCTCGCCGCGATCGCTGGGCGGCAGTGCTTCCACCGGCACGAACCGCACTGCTGCGACCGTATGGAACACGAGCTGCGCGATGCGCGACCCGCGGGGGACCGTCACCGGCTCGGTCCCCAGGTTGATCAGCGCCACCCGCAGCGCACCGCGGTACTCGGAGTCGATCGTCGCGGGAGAGTTTGGAAGCGTGAGCCCGTGTTTCATGGCAAGTCCCGAGCGTGGTCTTACCTGCGCCTCATAGCCCGGCGGGATAGCGAGCGCGAGGCCGGTCCGGACCAATCGTCGCTCCAGGGGCTGGACCGTGAATTCCGGCTCGGCGCTACAGACATCGTACCCCGCGGCGCCCGTGGTGGCGCGGGCCGGGAGAGGCAGGCCGTCGTGGTGCGGGAGCCGGAGCACCTGCACCACGGTCGTCCGCTCCGTCACACCAGCGTCTGCGGATCCGCCAGGGGGAGGCCGAAGGCTTCGGCCACGCCGGGGTAGACGACCTTGCCCCCAATCACGTTGAGACCGAGGAACAGCGACCGATCGTCTTTGCACGCCTGCTTCCAGCCGCGCTTCGCCAGCCGCTTCGCGTAGGGGAACGTCGCGTTGGTGAGTGCCAGCGTCGACGTGCGGGGCACGCCACCCGGCATATTGGCGACGGCGTAGTGGATGATGCCGTCGACCACGTAGGTCGGAGACTCGTGCGTGGTCGGCTTGATGGTCTCGATACAGCCGCCCTGATCGACGGCCACGTCCACGATCACCGACCCCGGCTTCATCAGCTTCAGGTCGGCCCGCGTCACGAGGTTCGGCGCTTTGGCGCCGGGCAACAGCACAGCGCCGATGACGAGATCGGCTTTCTTGATCTGATCGAGAATGTTGTGGCGGTTCGAGTACAGCAAGTCCACGTTCGGTGGAAGGACGTCGGCGAGGTAGCGGAGCCGGTCGAGCGAGATATCGAGCAAGGTGACGTGCGCGCCGAGGCCGGCCGCCATCTTCGCCGCGTTGGTGCCGACGACGCCGCCGCCGATGACCACCACCTCGGCCGGCAGCACCCCCGGCACGCCGCCCAGGAGGATGCCGCTCCCGCCGAACACCTTCTCGAGGTATTTCGCGCCTTCCTGCACGGCCATGCGACCCGCGACTTCGCTCATGGGGGTGAGCAGCGGCAGCTCACCCGTCGTGAGCTGCACCGTCTCGTACGCGATCGCCACGCATCCCGACGAGAGAACCGCCTTGGTCAACGGCTCCGAGGCGGCGAAATGGAAATACGTGAACAACACTTGCCCGTTGCGAATCCGCGCCCATTCAGACTCGATCGGCTCCTTCACCTTCAGGATCATCTCGGCCTTGGCCCACACCTCCTCCGCCGAGCCGAGCATCGTGGCGCCGGCAGCCCGATAGGCGTCGTCCCCGAAACCCGAGCCCAGCCCGGCGCCCCGCTCCACCAGGACCGCGTGGCCATCGCCGACGAGCGTTTCCGCACCTGCCGGCACCAGCGCGATGCGGTGCTCGGCCGTCTTGATTTCTCGCGGAACCCCGACGATCATCGGCGCACCCGATTCAGTAGCGTTAGTTGGGTCCGAGCCAGACCACGGTCTGCCGCTCGGGCGCGAAGAACTCCGCGGCCACGTCGGCGACTTGCTGCGGCGTCAACGCGGCGATCGCTGCCAGCGTCTCGTCCAGACTGCGGTACGGCTCGCCTTGCACCGCGAACCCCGCCAGACGATACATCCGGGCGGTGGGGCTCTCCACCGCCAGCATCAACTGTCCCTGCGTCTGCTGCTTCGCCTGATCCAGCACCACCGGTGTCAGCCCGGCGCGGGCCAGCGCCGCGTACTCGTCCTGGATCGCCGCAGCCGCCCGGGCCGCCGTCCGGGGTTGGGTGCCGACGTACACCCCGAGCACGCCAACGGTGCTGTAGAAATTCGTGTACGCAAACACCGCGTAGGCGAGTCCCAACTCCTCGCGGATCCGCTGGAACAGCCGGCTCGACATGCCCCCACCGAACACGGTCGACAGCACCAGGAGGTGGTATTTACGCGGGTCGGCGAACGGTACGGTGTCCGTCGCCAGCACGATGTGGGTCTGCGTCGTGTCCTTGGGGTGGCGCACTTCCCGCCCCCGCACCGCGGCCGCCGCGGGAGGCGGTGCCGGCGCCCGGCCACCGCCGTTCGGCGCGTCGAACCACCCCTGGGCCGCCGCCAGCTCGAGCAACGTGGAATGCTCCACGTTCCCTGCGGCCGCGATCACGCAGTTTCCGGGAAAGTAGGCCGTGCCGTGCAGCGCACGCAGGTCCTCCGCCGACAGCGTGGCCACCGTCTCGCGGGTGCCCAGAATCGAGTAGCCGTATGGATGTCCCGGCCACAGCGCCTCGGCGGCGAGGTCGAACACGAGGTCGTCCGGGGTGTCCTCGATGGTGCTGATCTCTTCGAGGATCACGTTGCGCTCGAGATCGAGATCGCCTTCCCGCAACACCGGCCGCTGCACGAGGTCCGTGAGCACGTCGAGCGCGCGTGGGAGGTCGGCGTCGAGCACCCGCGCCTGATAGGCGGTGGCATCCCGCGACGTGTAGGCGTCCAGCGAGCCGCCGCGGGATTCCAGCTCGAGGGCGATCTCCTGCGCCGTGCGCCGCTGCGTGCCCTTGAACACCATGTGCTCGAGCAGATGGCTCACGCCCATCTTGTGACGCGGCTCGTGCACGCTCGCCGTACGCACCCAGATGCCCACGGCGACCGATCGGACGCTCGCCACCCGCTCCGACAACACCACGACGCCATTGGGCGCAGTGGTCTGGACGACGTCGCGGTCGAGCTGGACGGTCTCCATCAACGGGACCGCACGGGCTCCGGCTTGTCGAGCAGCGCCTTGCGGGACAGCCGCATCCGGCCGCGGTCGTCTACCTCGAGCAGCTTCACGCGGACCTTGTCGCCCTTCTTGACGACGTCCTCGGTCCGCTCGGTGCGCCCGTGCTGCAGCTCGGAGATGTGGAGCAGGCCTTCCACCCCTGGCAGGATTTCCACGAACGCACCGAACGCCGTGGTGCTCTTGACCACGCCCTCGTAGATCTTGCCGACTTCAGGGGTCTGGATCATGCCGGCAATGATGTCCCGCGCGCGCTCACCACCGTCGCCCACCGAGGAGATCGTGACTAACCCGGAGTCGTCTACGTTGATCTCCGCGCCTGTCTGCTCCTGGATCGCCCGGATCGTCTTGCCCTTGGGCCCGATGAGATCGCCGATCTTGTCCGGCGGGATCTGGACCGTAATGATGCGCGGCGCGTACTTCGAGAGCTGCTCCCGCGGCTGGGGGATGACGCGCTCCATGATGTCCAGGATGTGCAGTCGGGCACGCCGGGCCTTTTCCAGGGCTTCGCTGATGATCTGGAAGTCGAGCCCCTCGATCTTGATGTCCATCTGGATCGAGGTGACCCCCTCGCGCGTCCCGGCCACCTTGAAATCCATGTCGCCAAGGTGATCCTCGCTGCCCAGGATATCGGTGAGCACGGCCACCCGATCGCCCTCCTTGATCAGACCCATCGCGACGCCGGCGCAGGGAGCCTTCACCGGCACTCCCGCATCGAACAGCGCGAGCGAGCCGCCGCACACCGTCGCCATGGAGGACGAGCCGTTGGACTCCAGGATGTCGGAGACGATGCGGATGGTGTAGGGGAACGACTCGTAGGAGGGGAGAATCGCCTGAATGGCCCGCTCGGCGAGGGCGCCGTGTCCCACCTCACGCCGCGAGGTCCCGCGGATCATCTTCACCTCGCCGGTCGAAAACGGCGGGAAATTGTAATGCAGCATGAACGACTTCGTGGTCTCCTGCAGAACGTCGATCGAGTCGATCCGCTGCTCGTCCCGCACTGTCCCGAGCGTCGCCGAGACCAGCGCCTGGGTCTGCCCGCGCGTGAACAGCGAGGACCCGTGGGTCCGCGGCAGCACGCCCACCTCGCAGGCAATCGGCCGGACGGTGTCGAGGTCGCGCCCGTCCACCCGTTCGCCCCGCGCCAACACCTGCTCCCGCATCGTGCGGTATTCGACGTCCTCGAGGACCGTCCCTACGTCTTTCACGTTCTCCGGGAACTCGGCCTCGAGTTGCTCCTGGATCGTCGCCTTGAGTGCGGCCAGAGCCTGCGCGCGCTCCGCCTTCTCCGGCAGGTTCAGCGCCTCTGACACGCGCGGCTCGGCGAGCGCTTTGACGCGGGCCACGAGTGCCGGCGGCGGCTCGACTTTGGTCCACTCCATCTTCGGCTGCCGCTTCTCGGCGATCAACTCCGCCACGGCGTCGAGCAGCTCGCGGATGCCCTTGTGCGCGACTTCGAGCGCCTTGACGATCTCCGACTCCGTCAGCTCCAGCGTGCCGCCCTCGACCATCACGATCGAATCGCGCGAGCCGGTGACGATGAGGTCGATGTCGGAGAACTCGAGCTGCTGGAAGGTCGGGTTGAGAATCCAGCCCCCTTCGACCCGCCCCACACGCACGGCCGCGATCGGTCCGTTCCACGGCACCTTCGACATCGCCAGCGCCGCCGAGCCCGCCGTCACCGCCAGGACGTCGGCGTCATTCTCCTGGTCGGCCGAGAGCACGTAGATGAAGACCTGGATCTCGTTCTTGAACCCCTCGGGAAACAGCGGCCGAATCGAGCGATCGCACACGCGCGCCGAGAGAATCTCCTTGTCGGAGGGCCGTCCCTCGCGCTTGAGAAAGCCGCCCGGGATCTTCCCGGCGGCGGAGCTCTTTTCGCGGTATTCGACGGTGAGCGGGAAAAATGGAAGCGGGGAGACGTTGTCGGAGACGGTCACCGCGGCGAGCACCACCGTTTCGCCGTACTGCACCAGGCACGACCCCGCCGCCTGTTTGGCGAGCCGTCCGGTCTCGAGTCGCAGCGGACGACCCGCAAAATCGCGTTCGACGTGCTTCACGTGCACACCTGTCTAGAGCACCCGATAATACGCCGAGCGCCCCGGTGCTCTTCCGGGGCGCCCTGCGCGACGCCTGTAACGTCTAGTGGCGGAGACCCAGCTCGTCGATGAGCTGCCGATACTTCACGAGGTCGGTCCGCCTCAGGTACTCCAGCAGGCGGCGGCGCGTGCTCACCATCTTGAGCAGCCCGCGTTGCCCGTTGAAATCCTTGGCGTGGACCCGGAAGTGCCCGGTGAGATGGTTGATCCGCTCGGTGAGCAG
>JBOHSO010000354.1:0-12406 GCA_050921685.1 Gemmatimonadales bacterium | reverse complement strand
CGTGTACTCCGACGCCGATCGGCTCTCCCCGCACGTGCGGGCGGCGGACGATGCGGTGGCGCTGGGCGCCCCTCCGGCGGCGGAGTCCTACCTCAACATCCCCAAGCTCATCGCGGCGGCCCGGCGGACGGAGTGCCAGGCGATCCACCCCGGGTACGGCTTTCTCTCCGAGCGGGCGCCGTTTGCCGAAGCCGTCGCAGACGCCGGGTTGACGTTCGTCGGCCCACCGGCGGCGGCGATTCAGGCGATGGGCGACAAGACCGAGGCGCGACGGCGCATGCAAGCGGCGGGCGTGCCGATCGTTCCCGGCCTCACCCGGCCGCTCGGCGGCCTGGCCGATGCCGAGCGGGAAGCCGCGCGGATCGGCTACCCGGTGTTGCTCAAGGCAGTGGCGGGTGGTGGGGGCAAGGGCATGCGGGTCGTCGACGCGGCCGCGGAGCTGCCGGGCGCATTGCAGGCGGCGCAGAGCGAAGCGCTCAAGGCGTTCGGCGACGGCAGCGTGTATCTCGAGCGCTACGTCGACCGGCCGCGCCATGTCGAAATCCAGGTGCTGGCCGACGCGCACGGACGCGTCGTGTCCCTGGGCGAGCGCGAGTGCAGTATTCAACGCCGGCATCAGAAGCTGCTGGAGGAGGCGCCGTCGCTGGCGGTGACGCCGGGGCTGCGCCGGCGCATGGGGGAGGCGGCGACCGCCGCGGCGAGCGCGGTGGGCTACGTGGGGGCCGGGACGATCGAGTTTCTGCTGGCTCCGGGCGACGACTTCCACTTCCTCGAAATGAACACGCGCATTCAGGTCGAGCATCCCGTCACCGAGCTCGTGTACGGGGTGGACCTCGTGCGGGAGCAGCTGCGCATCGCGGCGGGCCTGCCGATGCGCGTGCCCGGCGGCCAGCTGCAGCCGCGCGGCCACGCACTGGAGTGCCGGATCACGGCCGAGGATCCGTTCAACGACTTCCTCCCCGCGACGGGCGTGGTGCAGTACCTGCGCGTGCCGGGTGGCCCGGGGATCCGCTGGGACGGCGGCGTGGAGGCCGGAAACGAGGTGACGCTCCACTACGATCCGTTGCTCGCGAAGCTCATCGCGTGGGGAGAGAACCGTGAGGCGGCGATCCGGCGAATGCAGCGCGCGCTGCGCGAGCTCCTGATCGTCGGGCTGCCAACCTCGCAGGTGTATCATCTGCGCGTGCTCGACGACCCCGCGTTTCGCCGGGGCGAGCTGGACACCGGTTATTTCGATCGCTCCACGGGGCGATTGCTGGCTGAGCCGCTCAGCGAGCGGCTGGTACGGCCCGTCGCCGCCGTCGCCGCGATGCTGGCGGACGCGCGCCGCTGCGGTCCACAGGTGCCGCTCCCATCCACCCGCGGGGCGCGGACCGACAAGACCCCGACGGCGGCACGCTCCTCACTCTGGGGAGACGCCGGGCGGCGCGAGGGCCTGCGGTGACCGGAGAGGTCGTCCTGGTGTCCGGCATTGCCGCCGGGGGGGACGGCGTCGGCCGACTCGCCGATGGGCGGGCGGTGTTCGTTCCGCGGACCGCCCCCGGGGATCGCGTGCGACTGCGCGACGGAAGTCTGCGCGTGCATCGCCATTTCGCACGGGCCGAAGCGGGGGAGATCGAGCAGCCGGCACCGGCTCGCGTGACCGCGACCTGTCCGCACTACTCCGTGGACCGCTGTGGTGGATGCCAGCTGCAACATCTCTCCTACGATGCGCAGCTCGCGGCCAAGCGGGCGATCGTGGGACAGAGCCTGCGGCGGATCGCGAAACTGGCCGTAGCGGATCCGGAGATCGTGCGAGCCGACGCGCCGTGGCGCTATCGCACCGAGATCAGCCTGCAGGTGCAGGACGGTCGACGCCGGGGCTGGACGGGGGAGGGAAGCGCGGGGGCGTCGCACGTCGTCGGGCTGCATCCCTACGACCGGCCGGGCGCGGTGTTCCCGCTGGTCGACTGCGAGATCACGGATCTCAGGTTGATGGCGTTGTGGCGGGACGTGCGACAGCACTTGGACTTGTTCCCCAATCGGCTGACGCGCGTCACGCTGCGACTCGACCGGGACGGCGCCCGACATGTGATCGCCGAGTCGTCCGGCGAACCGTGGCTCACGGCGGAGCGGCTGCGGCAGGCTCTCGCGGACGGGAGCATGGTGTGCTGGTGGCGACCGACCGACGGCGCGGCGCGCGTCGTCGCCGGGCCGGCGACGGGGTTTCCCGCGACGGCCTTCGAGGAGGAGAACCCCGTCATGGGCGTGCTCGTTCGGCAGTGGGCCGTCGAGCAATTGGGGGACGTGCGGGGACTCGTCGCGTGGGATCTCTACGGCCGTATCGGGGAC
Organism: Gemmatimonadales bacterium; assembly: GCA_050921685.1. Lineage (GTDB taxonomy): Bacteria > Gemmatimonadota > Gemmatimonadetes > Gemmatimonadales > GWC2-71-9 > DASTHG01. Next base: position 10,075 of record JBOHSO010000354.1, on the reverse strand, counting down.
ATGGCGCTCGTGCTCGCCGGACGTGGCGCCACCGTGGTGAGTGTGGACGCCGACGAGCAGGCGATCGCGTGGGCGCGCCAGCGCCCCGAGAGCGCGGTGCATGGCAAGCGGCTGCGGTTCATCGCGGCACGGGCGGAAGACGTCCTCCCGAGCCTCCCGGAGCCACAGGTGGTCGTGGTCGATCCACCGCGGACAGGATTGCCCTGGGACCTTACGCTGCGCCTCGGCGGGGATCCGGTCGGGCGACTGGTCTACCTCGCAACCGATCCGGCGACGCTCGCGCGCGATCTGCATCGCCTGAGCGTGAACTATCACCTCCGGGCGGTGCAGGCGTTCGATCAGTTTCCTCAGACGGCGTGGGTGCGGACGGCCGTCCATCTGGAAGCCGTGACGTGAGGTACATCGTCCGGATTGGGTCCCGCACGGTCGAAGTGGACGTCCATGGCGCCGCGATCGTCGTGGACGGCCAGCCGATCGAGGCGCACCTGGCCGCGATCCCGGGAACCCCGCTTCACCATCTTCTCTTGGCGGGACGATCGTGGACGGTGGCTGCCCAGCCGCTCTCCGGCCTTGGAGAAGGTGGTGGGTCGCGCTGGGCGCTCGGAGCAGTCGGGGAGCGCATCGAGGTCGAAGCGATCGACGAGCGGACCAGAGCGATCCAGGCGCTCACCGGCCGCCGCGGCGGTGGGAAAACTGGGGGTGTGGTGCGGGCACCGATGCCGGGGCTCGTGGTTCGGGTCGAGGTGACCGAAGGTCAGCGTGTGGCGGCGGGAGCCGCGCTGGTCGTCGTGGAGGCGATGAAAATGGAAAACGAGCTGCGGGCCGCCGGGGCAGGCCTCGTGGCCAAGGTGCACGTGCGTCCGGGGACTGCGGTGGAAAAGAATACCCCGCTCGTCACGCTGGTTGGCGACGAGGGGGCATCGGAACGGTAGTGGGTCAGACCCATTACCATCGGAACCCTCTGGTTGACACGGCCTTAGGCCCCCGACTATACTGCCTGGCTGCCAAATAACTGGGACGATTGTGGAAGGCATGAAGACGTTCACGCTGCGCAAGGAAGACGTGCAGCGACACTGGTTCGTGGTCGATGCGAGCGGTCAGCCGCTCGGACGCCTCGCGAGCCGGGTCGCGCAGATTCTTCGTGGGAAGCACAAGCCCACGTTCACGCCGCACGTGAACGGCGGGGACGGCGTGATCGTCGTCAACGCCGAGCGCGTGAAGCTGACCGGTCGCAAGCTCGAGCAGAAGCGGTACTTCCGGCATACCGGATACATGGGTCACGAGCGCTTCACGCCGGTGCGCAAGGTGCTGGCCCGCCACCCCGAGCGGGTCATCGAGCAGGCGGTGTGGGGCATGCTGCCCAAGACGACGCTGTCGCGTCAGAAGGTGAAGCAAATGCTCAAGGTGTACGCCGGGCCCACGCATCCGCACGCCGCGCAGCAACCGCAGCCCCTCACGCTGGCGGCGCCATGACTGAGACGCCGGAGCTGCGGTGGCATGCGGTCGGGCGTCGCAAGGAGAGCGTCGCTCGCGTCTACCTGACCCCGGGATCGGGGAAGTGGAACGTCAACGGCCGGACGCTCGGCGACTTTTTCCCGCGTGCCTCGCTGGTGTCGCACATCCAGCAGCCGTTCACCGCCACCGACACGCTGGGCGCCTTCGACGTGAAGGGGATCTGCCGCGGTGGAGGGATGACTGGTCAGGCGGGCGCGATGCGGATGGGGATCGCGCGTGCCCTGTGCCTGGCCGACGAGCGGCACCGCAAGAAGCTGCGCGAGCAGGGCCTGTTGACGCGCGATCCGCGGGCGGTGGAGCGGAAGAAGCCAGGCCGTGCCGGAGCGCGCAAGCGGTTCCAGTTCTCGAAGCGGTAAGCGAGCCGTCGGTCGAAGGCTGAAGGCTCTAACACACACGTCGCCCGATCCGCGAGCCGAGTCCCTGCGGTGCGCCGCGGGGTAGCTCCGGAGATGACGGCGGCGGCGGACGAAAACCCGTGAAAGGGAGTGCATGACGCAGCCTCAGTTGCAGGATCTGCTGGAAGCCGGGGTGCATTTCGGCCATCAGACGCGACGCTGGAACCCCAAGATGCGCCGGTTCATTTTTGCCGAGCGCTCCGGCATCTACATCATCGACCTCCAGAAAACGCTGCGGCAGCTCGAGTTGGCACAAGAGCTGCTGCGCTCGATCGCGCTGCGCGGAGAGGGCGTGCTGTTCGTTTGCACCAAGAAGCAGCTCAAGCTGATCATCCAGGCCGAAGCGCAGCGGGCGGGGGGATTCTGGGTGACCGAGCGCTGGCTGGGCGGAACGCTGACCAATTTCCAGACGATCAAGAAGCAGATCAAGCGATTGAAGGAGTTGGAGCAGGGGGTGGCGGAGGGCGAGTTCGAGCACTACACCAAGAAGGAGCAGCTGCTGCTCGATCGCGAGCGCGTGAAGCTGGACAAGAACCTGTCGGGCATCAAGCAGATGGCGCGGTTGCCTGGTGCCTTGTTCGTGGTGGATGCGAAGAAGGAGCGGATCGCGGTGGCCGAGGCGAACAAGCTGGGGCTGCCGGTCGTGGCGATCGTGGACACCAATGCGGATCCCGACCTGATCACGGTCCCGATTCCCGGCAACGACGATGCGATCCGGGCGGTCTCGCTGATCGCGACCGCGATCGCGGAAGTCATCTCCGAGGCGCGACGGCAGCAGCCGCTGCGCGAGGCGGTCGAGGATACGGAGGCCGTCACGTATTCGACCGAGACCGGGGTCGAAGCGGAGTCGGAAGGCGATCGCAAGAAGCGCATCGCGCGTCGCAAGCGCCGGCCCAAGCCGGAGGCGATCGCGGCGCGCCTCAAGGGCGAGGATGCAGCGGCCGCGGCCGAGCCGGCCGCCGGGGGCGAGTCTTAGCCCGCGAGCGCGAGGACCGCCGGGCAGTCGACCACAGCCGCCGCCCTTCGCCGTAACCGGCCGCGAGGGCGGCGTTCTTTATGAGGAGTGACCAGAGTGACGACGGTGCGTGAAACTGCTACGAAGCTGATCGTGGAGCTCCGGGCGCGGACGGGCGCCGGAATGATGGACTGCAAGAAGGCACTGGAGGAGGCGGGCGGCGATCTCGACAAGGCGGCCGAAATCCTCCGGTCGCGCGGCGCTGCCAAGGCCGACAAGCGCTCGGGTCGGGCCGCGTCCGAGGGCCTCATCGAGACGTACGTGCATTTCAACGGCAAGGTGGCGGTGCTGGTCGAGCTGAATTGCGAGACCGATTTCGTGGCGCGCACGGACGATTTCCGGCAGCTCGCCAAGGATGTGGCGCTGCACATCGCCTCGGCTCGTCCCCTCGCGGTGCGCGTCGAGGATCTGCCGCCCGAGGTCGTCGAGCGCGAAAAGCGGATCTACGAGGCGCAAGTCGCCGAGGAGAAGAAGCCCGACGCCGTGAAGACCAAGATCGTCGAGGGCCGCCTCAAGAAGTTTTACGAGGAGGCAGTGCTGCTCGAGCAGAAATTCGTCAAGGACGACACGAAGACGGTGGGCGACCTCGTCAGACAGCTCGCCGCCAACACCGGCGAGAACGTGCAGGTCCGGCGCTTCGCGCGGTTCGAGCTCGGGGGCAACTAGGTTGGCACCGCTCGCCTACCCTCGCGCCCTGCTGAAAATCTCCGGCGAGGCGTTTGCCGGCGCGGGCGGCGCGGGGGCCGGGATCGATTTCGCGGTCATCGATCGGCTCACCGACGAATTCCGCACCGTCGCCGCGACCGGCGTGCAGCTTGGCCTCGTGGTGGGGGGTGGCAACATCGTGCGCGGAGCGACGGCGAGCGAGCAGGGAATGGATCGGGTCTCCGCGGATTACATGGGGATGCTGGCCACGGTCATCAACGCCCTGGCGCTGCAGGACATCCTCGAAAAGAAGGGACTCGATACTCGCGTCATGTCCGCGATCCGGATGGAGGAGCTCGCCGAGCCCTACATCCGTCGCCGCGCCGTACGACATCTCGAGAAAGGTCGGATCGTCATCTTCGCCGGTGGGACCGGGAACCCCTACTTTTCGACCGATACCGCGGCGGTGCTGCGCGCCCTGGAAATCGAGGCACAGGTGTTGCTGAAGGCCACCAACGTGGACGGCGTCTACACTGCCGACCCGAAGCAAGACCCCGCCGCGCGGTTCCTCACCAAGTTGTCGTTCCAGGAAGCGCTCGTGAACGGCTACGCCGTCATGGACGCCAATGCTTTCGGGCTGTGTAAAGAGAACCGGCTGCCCATCGTGGTGTTCAACATCAACCAGCCCGGCGCGACGGTCAGGGTGCTGGCCGGGGAGCGCGTCGGCACCATCGTCCAATGACCCTCGCGGACCATATCAAGCCGGCCAAACAAGCCATGGACAAGGCGGTAGAGGCGGTGCGGCGTGAGTTTTCCACTGTGCGCACCGGCAAAGCTACCACGTCGTTGCTCGACCTGGTCAGGGTCGAAGCGTACGGTAATGACCTGCCCCTGAACCAGGTCGCCAGCGTGGCGACGCCGGAGCCGAAGCTGCTCACCGTGCAGCCGTGGGACAAGAGCCTGCTGAAGGCAGTCGAGAAGGCGCTGCTTGCTTCCGATCTCGGCCTCACCCCGTCGAACGACGGCAACATCATCCGTCTCCCGCTTCCGCCGCTCACCGAGGAGCGTCGGAAGGAGCTGGTCAAGGTCGTCCACCGATTTGCCGAAGAGGGCCGCGTCGCAATCCGTCATGCCCGCACCGAGGCCATCACCCGCATCAAGAAGACGGAACACGTGTCGGACGATGACAAGAAGCACGCCGAGAAGGACGTGCAGAAGCAACACGACGACCATTTGAAGCTGGTCGAGGATGCGGTGAAGGCCAAAGAGGCGGAGATCATGGAAGTCTGATGGGCGACGAGCTCCTCACCCAGATCCGGCTCACCGGCGCGGTCCCGCGCCATGTGGCGATCATCATGGACGGCAACGGGCGCTGGGCGCGCGAGCGCCGGCTGCCCCGCACCCTCGGCCACCGCGCCGGGATGACAGCGGTCCGCGAGGCCGTCGAGGGCGCGGCGGAGGCGGGCGTCGGCGTGCTCACCCTGTTCGCCTTCTCGGAGGAGAACTGGAAACGACCCGCGACCGAGATCTCCGCCCTGATGGACCTGCTCGAGGAATACATCGCGAAGGAAATCGGCGAGCTCGTCACCCAGGGCGTGAAGGTGAGTGTGCTGGGTGACCGGTCCCGTCTGACCGTGAGCGGTCGCGCGGCCGTGGAGCGCGCTGAGGCCGAAACGCGCGCCGGCCGGAAACTCGCCGTGAACCTCTGCATCTCGTATTCCTCCCGCGCCGAGATCGCACGGGCCGCGCGACTGGTCGCGGAGGAAGTGTTGCGCGGCACACGCCGACTCGAGGAGGTCGACGAGCAGGCGCTCGCCGAGCGGCTCTACACGGCGCCGTGGGGCGACCCGGATCTCCTGATCCGAACGTCGGGCGAGCAGCGCATCTCCAACTTTCTCTTGTGGCAGCTCGCGTACGCCGAGCTGTACCTCACGCCGGTGCTGTGGCCGGACTTCACCCGCCGCACGCTGTTCGAGGCGATTCTCGACTACCAGCGCCGGGAGCGGCGCTTCGGGACCGTGACCGCCTGATGGCCGGGAACCTGACCCAGCGCATCGCCTTCGCCGGTGTCGCCATTCCGCTGGCTGTCGGCCTCATCTGGTGGGGCGGATGGCCCCTCGCCGTGGTGCTGTCGGTGCTCGGGGTGCTGGGGACGCGGGAGGTGTACGACATGGCCCGTCGGCAGCAGATCGATCCGCTGGACGGCATCGGGCTCGCGGCCGCAGCGGCCATTCCGCTCGCGACCTATTGGGCCAAGGGCTCGGGGACGCGCTGGGCGGAGCCGGCGCTGTTCCTCGGCGCGCTGTGGCTGCTCGCGGTCCTGGCACTCGCGATGCAGGCGCGTGGCCCGCAGGGCCGGCCGCTTCCCGCCGTGGCGATCACGGTGTTCGGCGCCCTGTACGCTTCGGCGCTACCGTCGTTTCTCATCGCCATTCGGCACGGCGCCAACGCCGGCGTGAAGAGCTGGCCGCTCGCCGCGCTCGTCCTGCTGCCGCTGGTGCTGACGTGGATCTGTGACACCGCCGCCATGGCCGCGGGGCACGCGATCGGCGGGCCGAAACTCGCGCCGGTGCTCTCGCCCAACAAGACCTGGGCGGGGGCGATCGGCGGGCTCGCCGGCGCCGTGCTGGGCGCGGTCGGATTGGGCGGCTGGGCACTGCCCCGTGTCGGGCTCCAGCTGGGGGTGCTGCAGCTGGTCACCGTGGGAGCCGTCGTCGGGGTCGTGGCCCAGGTCGGCGACGTCGCCGAGTCATTGTTCAAGCGCGAGGCGAAGGTGAAGGATTCCTCCGCCTTGATCCCTGGACACGGTGGAGTGCTGGACCGTCTCGACTCGTTGTACTTCGTGATTCCCGTGGCCGCCGGGCTGTTCCGGCTGTACGGCCTGATATGACCGTCGGCGTGGCGGTCCTCGGCTCGACCGGGTCGATCGGGTGCTCGACCCTGGCCGTGCTGGCGCGACATCGCGAGCGCTTTCACGTCGTGGCGCTGACGGCCCGCACGAACGCCGAGCTGCTCCGCGTGCAAGCGGAGGCCTTTCAGCCGGCCTACGTCGGCCTCGTGAACGGCGCGCGCGGCGGTGTGGGCAGCGGGACGGCTTGCCTCGTGGAGGCGGCCACCCATCCCGATGCGCGGATCGTCGTGAACGGCATCGTCGGCGCGGCAGGGCTCGAGGCCACGTTGGCCGCGCTGCGGGCGGGGAAGCGGGTCGCGCTCGCCAACAAGGAAACACTGGTGATGGCCGGCGAGCTCGTCACCCGCACGGCGCGCGCAGGCGGCGGGGAGCTGGTGCCGGTCGACTCGGAGCACAGCGCCGTGTTGCAGTGTCTGGCGGGACGTGCCGCGGCCGATGTGTCGCGCCTCGTCCTCACGGCTTCGGGCGGGCCGTTTCGCACCTGGGAGCCCGCCCGCATCGTGGAGGCGACGGTGGAGGAGGCCCTGCGGCATCCCACCTGGAAGATGGGGCCCAAGATCACCGTCGATTCCGCCACGCTCGTCAACAAAGCACTCGAGGTGATCGAGGCCCACTTCCTCTTCGCGCTCGAGTATCGCCAGGTGGAGGTGCTGGTGCATCCTCAGTCGGTCGTGCACGCCCTGGTGGAGCTGGTGGACGGCTCGGTGCTGGCCCAGCTCGGGTTTCCGAGCATGGAGCTCCCGATCCTCTACGCTCTGACCCACCCCGAACGCGTGCCCGACCAGGGGCCGCGCCGCTTCGATGCCCTGGCGGCGGGTGCGCTCACCTTCGAGCCGATCGCGCCGCTGCGGTTCCCCGCCTATGCCCTGGGCCGCGCCGCGGGGGTGGTGGGCGGCACCATGCCGGCCGCGTTCAACGCGGCCAACGAGGTGGCGGTCGAGCTGTTCCTGCAGGGCCGCATCCGCTTCGGACGCATCGCCGAGATCATCGAGCGCACGCTCGCGCGCCATGAGGTCGACGCGGCGACGTCGCTCGAGGCCGTGCTCGCCGCCGATGCCGAAGCCCGCCGCCGGGCGCAGGAGGCCGCGTGCTCCTGACGCTCCTGGCGTTCGCCGTGATGGTGGGGGTGCTCATCTTCGTGCACGAGGTGGGCCACTTCGCCGCCGCCAAAGCGCTCGGGATTCAGGTGCATCGGTTCTCGCTCGGCTTCGGCAAGCCGATTCTCATGGTACGGCGCGGCGAGACCGAGTACTGCGTCTCGGCGCTGCCGCTGGGCGGCTACGTGAAGATGGCCGGCCTTGAAGAGGAAGGAGCACTGGGCGAGGTCGAGGGCGGGAAGGCCAGTCAGCCCGTCGATCCCACGCGCGCGTTCGACCGGAAGCCGCTCTGGGTCCGGATCATCGTCATCCTCGCCGGGGTCACGATGAACGTGCTGCTCGCCTATGGCGTGTACGTGGTACGCGCGGCGAGCGTGGGGTTGCCCGTTCCGGCCGCGACCCAAATCGATTCCGTGGACGCGGGCGACCTCCCGGTGGGCGCCGAGGCCCTCGGCACGCTGCGATTCGGGGACCGCCTGCTCCGGATCAACGGCGATTCGGTACGCCATTGGGGGGACATCGAGAACGCCCTGCTGCGCGGCCCCGCGGAGGTGCGGATCGATGTTGCGGGACGGCCCCAGCCGCTGGCGCTGCGCCTGGGCGACGGCTCGCTGCGTGACCGCGGCCGTGCATTGGGTGCTGTGGTGCCGCTCATCCCACCCCGCGTCGGCATCCTCGAGCCGGGGCGGCCGGGCTATCGCGCGGGACTCAAACCTGGAGACCTGATCGTCCGCGCCAATGGCGATACGATCCGCTCCTGGCCGGCGGCGGTGTCTGCCATCTGGCACAGTCCCGAGCGCGTGCTCGTGTTGGAAGTGCTGCGCGGCGATTCGCTGGTGCGGGTGACGGTGGTGCCCGAGCTGCATCGCGATTCGGTCGCCCGGACGCCGCGACCGGCGGTGTACGGGCAAATCGGCGTGTCGCAAAACCCGCCCGTGGCGCACGAGCGCGTGGGGCTGGGTCGTGCGATGGTCGACGGCTGGGCGTACACGTGGGGTGGGATTCGCGCCGTGCTGCGCGGCCTGACGCAGCTGGTCCTGGGGCGGACCTCCCTGCGCCAAACGCTCTCGGGCCCGATCGAGATTGCCTCGGTCTCCGGGCAGGTGGCACGCCTCGGGTTCGATTGGTTTCTCGACCTGCTCGCCATATTCTCGATCAATCTCGCGGTGCTCAACTTGCTGCCGATCCCGCTGCTCGATGGCGGCCAGCTGGTCTTCCTCCTCGCCGAAGGGATCCGGCGCCGCCCGCTGTCTCTCGAGCTGCGGATGCGGCTCTCCCAGGTCGGATTCGTGTTCCTGATGGGGCTCATGAGCCTCGCGATCATCAATGGCGTCGTCAAGTTCTTCGGCCACTAAGCAGCTGCTCGCGGGGTACCTGGCCGGCCGCGTGTCGGCGGTCCAGCTCGTGCCGGCGATCGCGGCGGAGTACTACCGCAGTGCCGACCGCGGGCAGCGAGAAAGACTGCGCCCTGTGATGGAGGTCATCGAGCGTGTGGCCCCGGGGGTGGTGCGGCTGGCGCGCGCCGATCGGGGGGCGGGGTTCGACCTCCAGCCGGCCGAGCGTGCATTTCCGGAGCAGTACGAAGCCGAGCTCAGGCAGGCCGCCGCCGTGGTCCTCGCGGGGTCCGCAGGGCAGGGGACGGTCGCGGGAGCGGTGGAGGAAGGAGAGCCGGGGCTCTGGTCCCGGATCGTCCGAAAGGTACGGCGGCTCTTCAGCGCATCAGCCTGATCAGAAACGCGATCGCCGCGATCACCGCCACGCCGACGAGCAGGAACACGATGACGGGGCTGCGGCGTTTCGGAGTACGCTGGTCTTGCATCGCGACGTATTCGGTGCTGGCGATCGGCGCCGCTCCGAGCTCGATCGTGGGCCGCTTGCCCGCCACGACGTCGTCGAGATCGGCTGCCAGCTCCGGGGCGCTCTGGTACCGGTCGTCGGGGTGCTTCGCGAGGCACTTGACCACCACCCGCTCGAAGCGCTTGGAGAGCTCCGCCCGCTTTTTCCGCAGGCTGGGCGGCGGCTCCTCCACGTGCATCCGGGCCAGCTCGAACCAGTCGCCGGCGTTGAAGGGGACTTCGCCGGTCGCCGCCTTGTAGAGGGTGACGCCCAGGGCGTAGAAGTCCACGCGCTGATCGAGCTCGCGCCCCTGCGCCTGCTCTGGCGAGAGGTACTGGGGCGTCCCGATCGTCATGTTATGGCCGGTCGACGCCACGTAGCCCGACACGGCGCGGGCGATCCCGAAATCGGTGAGCACCGCGCTGCCGTCGTCGCGCAGCAGCACGTTGTCCGGCTTCAGGTCGCGATGGATGATCCCTTGCGTGTGGGCGAACCCGAGGGCGCGGACGACATCGCGGGCGATGCGCACGATGTTCGCCTCCGGCAGGGGTCCGTCGCGGCCGATCCGGGCCCGCAGGCTGTCGGGGTAATAGTCCATTGAGAAATAGACGTTGCGGCCCTCCTTGCCCACCGTCCGGATGCGGATGATGTGGTGATGCTG
>JBOHSO010000353.1:0-5701 GCA_050921685.1 Gemmatimonadales bacterium | reverse complement strand
GACTTCAAACGGGTCGGCGGCGGGTTTCTGGTCCAGGACCGTTTCCGGCCCGCCGACGCCTGCGTGCCGTCCCAATGGAAAGTCGTGTCGCGGCGCGCGCCCAGCCAATCCGAATGGAACGATCTTCGGTTTGCCTGGGCGGCGGTGGGCAGCGTCAAGTCCAACGCGATCCTGGTCGCCTCGGACGAGGCGGCGATCGGCATCGGGTCCGGCCAGATGTCGCGCGTGGATGCGTCGTTCCTGGCGATCCACAAGGCGCGGCAGCAGGGGCACGATCCGCGGGGTGCGGCGTTGGCGAGCGACGCGTTTTTCCCGTTCCGGGACGGGGTGGACGAGGCGGCCGCCGCCGGAATCGGCGCGATCATCCAGCCGGGTGGATCGGTGCGCGACGCCGAGGTGATCGCCGCCGCGGACCAGCACGACGTGGCCATGGTGTTCACCGGCGTGCGGCAATTCCGTCATTGACCGAGCGATCGACATGACCAACGCAGCCGATTCCGTCACGCCCCGTCCGCCGTATTACTGGGCCGCCGCCGTGGTCGTGGGTACACTGGCGTTGTACGTCGCGACGCTGGCGCCGACGGTCCAGTTCTGGGACGCCTCCGAGTACATCACCGCCGCCCACGCGCTCGGCATTCCGCACCCGCCCGGGAACCCGCTGTTCGTCCTGCTGGCGCACGTCTGGGGCCTGCTGCCGCTCGCCGGCGACTACGGCGCGCGCATCAACCTGTTCGCCGCGGCTACGAGCGCCGCGTCCGCGGCGCTCTGGTTCCTGATCGGCGAGCGGTGGCTCTTGCCGATCGTGCCGCCGGCGCTGCCCCGTCGCCTCGCCGCGCTCGCCGGGGCGCTCGTCGGGGCCACGGCGTTCACCGTCTGGAACCAGTCGGTGGTGAACGAGAAGGTGTACACCATCAGCGTGCTCTCCATCACGCTCGCGCTCTGGCTCGCGATGCGCTGGGCCGATCATCCGCCCGCGGCACGCCCCGATCGCTGGCTGGCCCTGATCGCCTACCTCTTCGTGCTCACGAGCGCGAACCACCAGATGGGACTGCTCGCCGTTCCCGCGGTCCTGGTCTTGATCGTCACCACTGATGTGCGGGTCCTCGTCAGGCCGCGCGTCCTGGCGCTCGTCGCCGGCGCGGCGGTCCTCGCCCTCACCGCGTATCTGTTCCTGCCGATCCGCGCGCATCTCGACCCGTACCTGAACCAGGGCGCGGTGGACACGTGGCCGGCGCTGGTGGATCACCTCACCCGGGCGCAGTTCGGCAAGCCGTCCGTCGTCGCCCGGCAGGCCGATTTCGTGTCGCAGCTCGGGCTGTGGGTGCAGTACTTCACCTGGCAGTGGGGGCGCGATCTGCCGGATCGATTCGCGGGCGCGCTCGCCTGGGGCTTCGCGTTCCTCGGCCTGCTGGGTGGGTGGCGGCACTGGCGGGCCGAGCGACGCCAGGCGGCGGTGATGACCACCCTGCTCGTCACGGTCACGCTCGCGCTCGTCATCTACCTGAATTTCAAGTACGGCTTCTCGCAGTACCCCGATCGACAGCTGCCCCGCGAAGTCCGGGAGCGCGACTACTTCTTCATCGCGTCCTTCTCGGCGTGGGGTGTGTGGGTCGGCATGGGGTTGGCGACGCTGGCCGAGTGGGTAGTGGACGCTCAGCGGCGCCGCCGCATCGCGCCGGCATGGCGCTGGGCGGTCGCCCTGCCGGTGTTCGCGCTGGCGCTGATCCCGCTGGCGACGAATCACCGCAGCGCCTCGCGCAGCGGCGAGACGCTCGCCCGCGACTTCGGGCACGACCTGCTGCAGTCGGTGGACCCGTACGCGCTCGTCGTCACCGCCGGGGACAACGATACTTTCCCACTGTGGTACGCGCAGGAAGTCGGGGGCGTGCGACGCGACGTCACGGTGCTCGTCACGTCGCTCGGCAACCTCAACTGGTATCTGCGACAGATGAACCAGCGGCCGATCGCCCCGTTCGATTCGGCGGGAGCGCCGGCGATGCATCGCGAGCGCGCCTGGCCCAAGCCGGCCGAGCCGTGGCTCGCGGGGCTGTACCGCGGCACCACCGACACGCTGCCCGAGTACACGCCGCTCCATGCACCCGTCGCCGGTCGGCTCGGCCCGATCAGCGTGGCCCTCGATCCCGCGCAGCTGCCCACCCCCGGGTTACTGACGCGTGTCGATCTCGCGCTGCTGCAGATCATCAAGGAGCAGCTGGGCCGGCGGCCGATCTACTTCGCCAACAGCGTCGGCACCTATCCCGATCAGCTCGGACTCGGGGCCCATCTCGTCACGGAAGGGATGGTGCGGCGCCTCCTCCCGACCTCAGTGGTGCCGAGCGACAGCGTACGACTGAGCGACGTGCAGGGTCGCTACGTCCACGTGCCGCGCACCACGCGGCTCGCCTTCGAGGTCTATCACGGTGCGGAGGCGGCCCGGGCTCGTCCCAAAGGATGGGTAGACCGGGCGTCCCAGAACGTCCTGCTCCCCTACCTCGTCACCTACGACACGATCGCCGAGCTGGTCCGTGACAGCGACCCGGCGCGCTCGCGCGCAGCGCTGGCGCTGGCCCTGGCGATCCAGGCGAACACGACCTACCGGTTCAATCTGGTGCCGCCCGAGCCGTCACGCTGATTACCTTTCACCTCCCGCGAACCCGGACGCCATGAACGACCTCCCGCAACAGCGACCGCCGTATCTCTGGGCGGCCTTCGTTTTCCTGGGCACGTTGGCGCTGTACGTCGCGACGCTCGCGCCGACGACCCAGTTCTGGGACACGTCCGAGTACATCGCGGCCGCGAAGGTGCTGGGCATCCCGCATCCGCCGGGCAACCCGCTGTTCACCATGCTCGCGCACGTCTGGGGGATGCTGCCGCTCGCCGCCGGCTACGCGCAGCGGATCAACCTGTTCGCCGCGACCACCAGCGCGGTGGCGGCGGCGTGCTGGTTCCTGGTGGGGGAGCGCTGGCTGCGCTCCATCGTGCCGACTCCCCTGCCGCGTCGCCTGGCGGCGGTCGCCGGGGCGCTGGTCGGGGCGACGGCGTTCACCGTGTGGAACCAGTCAGTGGTGAACGAAAAGGTGTACACGCTGAGCCTCGTGTCGATGGCGCTGATCTTGTGGCTCATCGTGCGGTGGGACGACCAGCCGGCCGGCGAGGCGCACGACCACCACCTGCTGCTGATCGTGTTTCTGCTGGCGCTCACCTCCACCAATCACATGATGGGCGTGCTCGTCGGACCGGTGGTGGCGGTGCTGCTGTTCCCTCCGATGATGCCGCGCCGCGCGCCCACCGATGAAGGCCGCGTCACCGAGTGGTCCCAGTGGCTCGCCTTCTGCGCCATTTTCACCGTGCTGCTGTCCTCGGGGATGGAGAAGGTGGGGGTCATCGTGGCCGCCGGCATCGGGTACGCTGCCGTGCTGGCGTACACGGCCCTGACCGGCAACTGGCGCTTCACCCTGGCGCTGCTCGGCGTCGCCGTAGTGGGGGTGTCGGTCTACATCTTCCTGCCGATCCGAGCGGTGCACTTCCCGGCGATCAACGAGGGCGAACCGACCAGCTGGCAGGCGCTGTGGGCGGTCTTGACGCGCCAGCAGTACGGCAAGCCGCCGCTGTTGCAGCGGCAGGCGGATTTCGTCGCACAAATTCTGCTGTGGGTGCAGTACTTCCGCTGGCAGTGGGGCCACGATTTCAAGGACGGCGTGCAAGCCGGGCTGGCGGTGATATTCTTCGGCCTCGGTGTGCTCGGCTGCTGGCGTCACTTCAAGGCCGACCGGCGCCAGGCGCTCGCGATGCTGACGCTCATGCTCACGATGACGCTGCTGCTGATTTTCTACCTGAACTTCAAGTACGGCTATTCGCAGTATCTGCCGCGCCAGCTGCCGCGCGAAGTGCGCGAGCGCGACTATTTCTTCCTCTGTTCGTTCGCCCTGTGGGGCATCTGGGTCGGGATCGGGCTCGCCACCCTGATGGAGTGGCTGCAGGACGGTTTGCGCGAGCGCATCGCCGACGAGCGCGCCCGCTGGATGTACGCGCTGCCGGTATTGGCGCTCGCGCTGATCCCGGTGGCCGGCAATCGCCTCACCGCCAGCCGGGCGGGCGAGACGCTGGCGCGCGACTTCGCCGTCGATCTGCTCAACTCCGTCGAGCCCTACGGCATTCTGGTCACGGCGGGCGACAACGACACCTTTCCGCTGTGGTACGCCCAGGAGGTGGAGGGCGTGCGCCGCGACGTGGCGATCATCAACCTGTCGCTCGCCAACACCGACTGGTACCTGCGGCAGCTGCAGCGCCGGCCGGTCGAGGAGTACGACGCCGCGAAGGGGCCGGCCCTGTACCGGGACCGCGTCTGGCCCAAGCCCACCGGCCGAGTGCTCTCGTTCACCGACGAGCAGCTCGCCGGACTGGAGCTGTACTATCCGTTCGACCGGCGGCAGGTGCTCAATTTCGGCGCCGTCCAGGTGGTGCTCGATCCCGAGCAGATCCACCCGCTCGGCAGCGGCCAGGGGTATCTCGAGCGGGCCGACATCGTGGTGCTGCAGGCGATCAAGGACCAGATGGGCAAGCGCACGGTGTACTACTCGCGCACGGTGGGGGGCTACGCGGACGAGTTCGGGCTCACGCCCTACCTCGAGGGGCAAGGGTTCGCGCGCGCGTTGCGCCCGCAGCCGCTGGTGGCGAGCGACAGCATCCAGTCCCTGCCGGGCTTCGGCTGGGTGAACGTGACGCGCTCCCGGGCGCTGGCGTTCGACGTGTACCACGCGTCGAGCGCCGCGCGGTCGCGGCCGCGCGGCTGGGTGGACCGGCCGTCGGAGGGGATCATCGCCACTTACGGCCTGACGTATGCGGCGGTCGCCCAGACGCTCCAGGGCCGCGACACGGTGGCCGCGCTGCGCGCGCTGGTGATCGCCGATTCGATCAACATGAACACCCGCGATTTCCGCGCCGCGCTGCCGCCGCTGCAGCCTCCCGCGCGTTGACCGCGGTTCGCTCGATTCGCTAGGTTAGCACGCGGGAGGGCTGGCCGAATGGTAAGGCACCGGTCTTGAAAACCGGCGGGTGAAAGCCCTTGCAGGTTCGAGTCCTGCGCCCTCCGCTTTCCCCCACAACGACTTGCAGCCGCAGCGTCATCGGTGTCACGCGCCTCCGAGGGCCGACTGTGCCCCTTCTGTGCCCCTCCCGTACAGGGCGGCGAGTTTCGCCACACCCTCCTTGAGGTCCTGCTCGGCGACGATCGCGTACCGGCGGTAGACGCTCTCGGTCTTGTGGCCGGTGAGCTTCATGGCGACCGAGCGGCTGACGCCCGCCCGCTCGAGGCGGCGGACGGCCGTGCGCCGCAGGTCGTGCGGGATCCGCTCGAGCAGGTCGGGACGCACGACGCGCGCCACCCCGCCGTGCTGCACGGTCGCCGCCCGGCGACACGCCGCGCGCCACGACTTGTGGAAGTCGCCAATCCGCTGGCCGTCGCGGTGGAACACCCACGGGACGATCTGCCCGAGTCGGCGCTCGACGGCGCTCGTGTGCGCGCGCTGGCGTTCGAGCACGGCCTTGAGCCCCGGGAGCGCGCCGAACGGGAACGTCCGCCCCTCGCGGTTCTTGGTCGTGCCCACTTCGAGCCGCACCATCCCTGCCCCGAAGTCCACCTGCGCCCACGTGAGCGGCAAGACCTCGGACGGCACGCGCCACCCGGTGAGATAGGCGAACT
>JBOHSO010000352.1:0-5948 GCA_050921685.1 Gemmatimonadales bacterium | reverse complement strand
CTTCAGCACACCGGACTTCTGGACCTTGCGCCGGAACGCCTTGAGCGCCCATTCCAGCCGGTCATTGTCGCCGATGACGATCTCGCTCATGCCCGCCGCCCGTGTGTGAATCGCTCGAAGCAACGGGCCACCCCGAACGCGTCGGGGCGGCCCGTTCGCTGCAGCCGGCACGCGGAACGCGTGCTCGCCGCCATGCATAAGCCTAACCGGTCAAGGGATCGAAGTCAAAGCCGCATCACGCTCTGGAGAACTCGGCTGCGTCGATGGCGGCGAGCTCGTCCCGGGACAGCGCGACGTCGGCCCCCTCGAGCGAATCGAGCGCATGCTCGACCGAGCGCGCACCCGGGATGGGGATGACGGTCGGCCCCTGCGCCCGCACCCAGGCGAGGACGACCGCGTGGGGCGAGACCCCGTGCCGTCGAGCGATCGGCTGGAGCGCGGGGTGCGAGGGCAGCGTCTTGTTGAGTCGCCCACCGCCCAGCGGACTGTACGCGACAAACCCGATGCCGCGCCGTCCGCACTCGGCGACGACGCCGGAGCGCGTGGCCTCCGGGAAGAACGGATTGAGCCGATTCTGAACCGTCACCACGGTCACGATGCGTGACGCCGCCTCGATGTCGGCCACGGTCACATTCGACAGACCGATCCACCGGATCTTCCCCGACCGCTGCAGCTCCGCGAGGGCCGCCACGCTGTCGGCGAGCGGCACGACCGGGTCCGGAGCGTGGAGCTGGTAGAGGTCGAGGCGGTCGACGCCGAGGGCTTTGAGCGAGCGGTCGCAGGCGCAGCGCAGATGCTCGGGGCGGCCGTTGCGCTCCCAGCGCCCGGCGGGTCGCGTCATGCCGCCCTTGGTGGCGACGACGACCCCGTCGCGCGCGCCGGTCCACGTGCGCAGCGCCTGTGCGACCAGCCGCTCGTTGTGGCCGAGGTCGGTATCGTCGAGGCAGTAGACATCGGCCGTGTCGAGCAGGGTGACGCCCTGGTCCAGCACCGCATGGAGCACGCGCACGGCAGCGGTCGCATCCGCGGGCCGGCCGCTGATGGAGAGCGCCATGCCGCCGAACCCGATGCCGGAGACGGCAGGCGCATCGGGACCGAGGGGGCGAGGCTGCATGGGCACAACCTACCAACGATCAACCAACTCCGCCCGAACGCTCGCTGGCGTCTCGGATCCGTTGCAGCATGGTGATCCGTATCCAGCCGGACGCGGGGCCGACCACGGCCCAATACAAGCGAAACCGCCGCCGCGTGGCCGGGTCGGCGCTCTGCACCCGGGTCTCGGTGGAGAGCTCGGTCGTCCCGTCGCCCCGATCCATCACCCGGAAGCCCCAGGCGGCGCGCGCGTGCCCGTGCTCGAGCGGCGCACGGAAATCCGCCGGCGTGGCCGCTCGCAGCTCGCCCGTCAAGCGCCAAAATCGCCCCACCGTGCCGAGCACCAGCTCGTTCCCCGGGCGCTCGCCGACCAAGCCGAACCCGCGATGCGTCAGGTCCCGTAGCGTGTGAGGCCGGGGCTCGGATCGAGCGGGACCAACTGCTCCTCGAAGTCGCGCTGGGAGGTGCCGCAGGACGAACAGCAGCCGGATGAGTCGCGACGCCCCGAGATCGACGCGCCACAGCGCCGCGTACACCACCGGCGCCGGCGCGCGCACCAGGGTGTGGTATCGAGCGGCGACGTCATAGGTCGGGGCGATCTCGTCCAGCAGGGTCATTGCTTCGCGAGCGCCGTCGTGAGCTCGCGCCAGGTGATCAGATGGATCTTCTCGTCACGCAACAGCCGGCGGAACTGCCGGCTCGAGACAAAGGCCCAATCGCGCACGCGCCACGCGGCGCCCCAGTTCACCCGTCCCGCCGTCACGGCCCGCAGCTCGCGCGAATCCAGCGCGGGGTGGAGGATGAGCTCCGAGACCCCCGGCGGCAGCGCCCGCAGCTGGTCGGCGTAATAGGCGCTCCATTCCGATGGCGGGACGTCCGGCCCGATCGCGACCACCCGGGCCAGCACGATCCCGGCACTGGGCAGTCGGCGCATCTGCTGCCGCCCGACGATCCACTCTCTCGCACTCAGCACGGGGAGCCGTTCGTCGCGGGCCACCCGGGTGAGGATTTCGTACAGTATCGGCCCGCGCGTGAACAACACGAACGAGTGGACGTCGAGGTGGGTCGGCTGGATCCCGTTGGCCCGTGCCGTGCCGATCTGGGCCTGGAGCTCGAGCTCCACTTCCTGCCACCGGACCGTCGTGGTGTCCACCCATTCGTGGCGGAACAGGCTGTCGGGAGCGAGCAACGTCGGCACGCTGGGTTTTGGAGCCACGGGGCCCCAGCGGTGCCCCGGCCATTCGCTCGTGAGCGCCAGGTGGATGCCCAGATCGAAGTCCGGGTGCGCCCGCGCGTAGGCGGCGATCTCCTGAAACCGGGGGCCCGGAACGATGACGCTGGCCGACACCTTGAGACCGGCTTCCCGTGCCGCGACCGCCGCGCGATTGGCGGAGCGGGCGAGCCCAAGATCGTCGAAATGGAGGATCAGCAGCCGGCTGCCGCGTGGATAGCCCAGGCGCTCTTCGAGCGTCGGCTCCGCGACGCGCGTATCCGCGGTCGGAGGCGCCACCACGGGCGGCGGGGGCGTGGCGGCGCACGCCATGCCCAGGACGACGAAGAACGAGAGCAGGCGCACGGTCCGGCTAGCCTTTCAGCAACTCGCTGATCCGGGCCAGGTGGTGGTCGTCGTGCTCCGCCACGAACAACGCGAGATCGATGAGCCGCATCGGCGTGTGCAGCCGCGGGTGCAGCGCGTGGCGCGCGAGCAGCGCGTCGTCGGCTGCATCGAGCCGCGTCACGAATCGCGCGCGCGCCTGCCGAAAGGCCTCCAACAGCCCGTCAAGCGGGCGGGCGTTGTGATTCGCCTCGTGCGTCTTGCGATTCTGCAGATCGGCGGCGGCAAGCTCCCGCTGACCGGCGGCGAGCTCCTCGGCGCGGGTGAGCCACAGTGGCTCGAGATCCAGCAGATGGCCGGCGTTCTCCTGGATCGACCACGTTTCGTTGACACGACGGGTGAGCACGGCGGTCGGGACGCCGCGCACCCGCTCTTCGAGCCGCGCCGGCGTGCCCCGGACCCGCTCCACGACGTTCGTGAACAGCGTGTTGGACAGCTCGAACGTGAAGCGCCGCTCGAACCAGGGCTGTCGCTCAGGCATCCCGGTCCGCGCGCCGTCGGGTCATTGCTCCGCGGGCGCCGCCTGGGTGCGATCCACCACGCGGGCCATCACCGGCGCGCCGGGGAACAACAGCTCGAGCCCGCCCACGACCACCTGCTCCCCGACGTCGAGCCCACTCGCGACTTCCACGAATCCGGGCGTCCGCACGCCGAGGCCCACCTGGCGGCGATTCGCCTTTCCCTCCGCGACCGCCCACACGAAGTTGGCCCCCTGCACCGGCACCACTGCGTCCTCGGGGATCACGACGGCCTTGGGACGGATGGCGGTCACCAGCCGCGCCTCGATGAACATCCCGGCCTGGAGCAGCCGCTGCGGGTTCGGCACGCGCGCCTTCACGAGAATGGTACGCCCCGGCAGCTGCACCACCGGGTCCACGAAATCCACTTCGCCTACGAAGTCGCGTCCGGCGATGGCGCCGACCCGGAAGCTCACGCGCTGGCCCCGTTGGAGCGCCCGGGCGTGGCGCTCGGGCACCTGGAACGCGGCGCGCTGCGGGGTCACCGTTTGCAGCGACACCAACCGCGTGCTGGTGGTGACGTAGTCGCCCAGGCTGACGAACCGTTGGCCGGCCACGCCGGCAAAGGGGGCGCGCACGGTGGTCCGCTCGAGCCGCACGCTCTGCAGCTGGTATTGCGCTTCGGCGCTGCGCGCGGCCGCCTCGGCGCGCTCGAGGTCGGACGCGGAGGAGGCATTCTCAGCCGCGAGCTGCTGGGTGCGCGCCAAGTCCTGCCGGGCGAGGTCGCGCTGCGCCGTCAGCTGCGCCACCAGGGCCGACAACTCGGTGGAATCGACCTGGAACAGCGGTGTCCCGGCCGCCACTCCTTGCCCTTCGCGGAACAGGATTCGCACGATCCGACCTTCTACCTCGGGCCGCAGCTCGATCGCCTGGATCGCCTCGATTTCGCCCGTCGCCACGATCTCGTCGCGCATCGTATCGGCGCGGGCCACGGCGACCTCGACCGGCATCCCCAGCGGGGCGCCTCCGTCCCCTTGAGGACCGCCCTGGCCCTTGCCGCACGCCGCGCCGTGCGCCGCGAGGGCGATGACGCACCACCTACCGCGCACCATAAACCGGTTGCTCACTGGGATTCCTGATTGAAGGTGATTCGCTCGCCGAGGATCACTTCCAGCCCGGCGCGCGCGCGTCGCATGTCGTAGACCGCCACCACCAGAGCCGCCTCCGCCCCTACGAGCCGGTTCTGCGCCTCCAGGAGGTCGAGGATGGTGGTCGCGCCCGCCCGGTAGCGGGTTTCCTGCACCCGGTTGTTTTCGCGCGCCACCGCCACCGCTTCGCGCGTCAGCTCGACGGTGGCGCGGCTGGTCGTGTACGCGTCGTAGGCGGAGGTGACGTCGCGGCGAGCCGATCGCTCGAGGTCCGCTCGGATCGCCCGCGCGACGTCGCGGCCGACTCGCGCCTGGGACACCTGAATCTCCCGCTGCCCGTGGTCCCACAACGGCAGCGTGACCGTGAGCGAGAGCGTGGTGCGCTTGGCGAACTTCGGGTAGAACGTCGTGTCGAAGGCACCGGCGTTGAACGCCAACGACGCGTGCGGCAGGTACGCGCCGCGCTGCGACCGGAGCTGCGCTTGCGCGACGCGCTCGTTGGCCCGGGCGATGCGCCAGCTCGGCCCCTGGGCCAGCGCCCGGGCGACCGCCTCCTCCATCGTGAACGGGAGCGCCGGGGCCAGGCCGGTGTCGCCGGGCAGGAGTACGGCGTCCGCCGGTCCGTCGAGCCCGATGCGCCGGCCCAGCTGGAGCTGTGCCGTACGAACCGTCGCCTGCAGCTGCAGCCTGGCCACCTGCGCCTGCGTACGCTCCAGTGAGAGCTGCAGCGAATCGGTCTGCACCACCGCCCCCGACACGACCCGCGCCCGCGCGACGGCGAACTGCTGCCCGGCGCGACCCAGCTGATCTTCGGCCACCTGTAGCAGCGCGCGCTGCGCCAGCACCGCATAGAAATCCGACTCGGTGCTCATCGCGGTCGTGAGCCGGGCCTGCAACTCCCCGGCCCGGGCACCCTCGAGCGCCGCGCGACTCACCGCCAGGCCCGCGAGCTTCTGGCCGCCGGTGAAGAGGTCGATCCGGGCATCGAGGAGCACGGTGTAGGACGTGGGGCTCGGGCTGAACGTCGCCAGGTTGAACGAGGGCGGGTTGTACTGCGTCCGATTGGCGGAAACCGTCACCGCCGGCACGAGGAACACGGCCAGCGCCGCCCGGCGCGCCCATTCCGCGTTGTCCACCTGCCCCGCCGCCGCCACGTAGTCCGGGTCGAGGCTAGCGGCGCGCTCGAGCGCCTCGGCGAGCGTCACCACCGGAATGGAGTCCGGCGCGGCGGCGATCTGCAGCGCCGCGAGGAGGGCCGGGATCACTTCGCGGCCGCCGGCTCGAGGGTCCGAACGTCACGCGTCTGGCGCGCCCGCAGCCGATCGAGCAGCACGTACGCGACCGGCACGACGAACAGCGTGAGCACGGTGGAAAAGAAGATGCCGCCGACGATCGCGTAGCCCAGCGGGCGTCGGGACGCCGAGCCCGCACCGAGCCCGTACGCCACCGGGAGCGCCCCCATGATCGTCGAGACCGACGTCATGAGGATCGGCCGCAGGCGGATGCGGCCGGACTCGATCACCGCCGCGATGGTATCGAGGCCTCGGGCCTTGAGCTGGTTGGCGTATTCCACCAGCAGGATCGAGTTCTTGGTGACAAGCCCGATCAGCAGGATCATCCCGATCTGGCTGTACA
>JBOHSO010000351.1:0-2272 GCA_050921685.1 Gemmatimonadales bacterium | reverse complement strand
GGTCGGTGCCGAGCAGGTGAAAGCCGCCCTGCCCGTCCCGCGTCAAGGGCGCCAGGAACCGCGTAGCCACCACGTCTCCCGGGGCGTTCGGCTCGCCACCGGAGAACAGCGGCGCGGCGAGCGCCGTCGCCACCACGGCGGCGAGCAACAGGAGCCCGATGGAGCCGCGCCGGTCGCGAAAGAGCGCGCTCACTCGGAGCCCATTTCGAGCGCGCGCAGTCGGGGGTCCACCATTCCCGCGACGAGGTCGGCGATCAGGTTGCCCAGGACGACGAGTAACGCACTGATCGTCGTGGCCGCCATCACCACCGGGTAGTCGCGTGCCTGCACCGCTTCCACCAGCACGCGACCCACTCCCGGCCATGCGAACACCGCCTCGACGAACACCGCCCCCGAGAACAACGCCGGGAGAGACAGCCCGAGCAGGGTGATGACCGGCATCAGCGCATGGCGCAGTGCGTGATGCACGAGCACGCGCCGGGCGGACAGGCCCTTGGCGCGGGCCGTCATCACGAACGGTTGTTCCAGGGCGTCGAGCATCGCACCGCGCACGAAGCGCGCCGCGCCGCCAATGCCGATGAGCGTCAGCGTGGCGAGGGGGAGTGCGAGGTGCCGGAAACCGTCGACGAGGCGCGCCCAGCCCCCGAGAAAATCTGCGTCGAAGCCGGCGGCGCCGAACGCGGGGAGGACGCCCAGCAGGTACGTGAACACCATCACGAGCATCAACCCGAGCCAATAGCCCGGGAGCGCGACCAGTGTCACGCTGAGCACCGAGAGAGCCGTGTCGATCCGGGTCCGGTGCCGCGCGGCCTGGACGGTGCCGACGACGACGCCGAGCACGTAGCTCAGGAAGAGGGACACCAACACCAGGCGCACGGTGGCGGGCCACGCGTCGCCGAGCAACGCGCGCACCGGCCGTCCAGTGGCCAGGCTCGTCCCCCAGTCGCCACGGGCGAAGCGACCGAGCCACGCGACGTACTGCGCACCGAGAGGCCGGTCGAGCCCCAGTGCCGTCCGACCGGCCGCGAGCTGCTCGATTGTCGCCGCGGGCCCGAGGAGCCGCTCGGCCGGATCCCCGGGAGCGGCGTGCAACAGGATGAACGTCAAGGTGATCGTTGCCGCCACGACCGCGAACCCGGTCGCCGCCCGCTGGATCAGGAGATGCCGCATCGCCGCCAATGTGGCGCTGCGGCCACGCCGGCCGCCAGCCGCCTCCAACCCAGGACGGTGTGCGTTCGGTCACAGGCTCCGTCCCCCGGCTCGGGGTATCCTGTGGTACAGGACATGCAGCCGTGGCAGGTGTCTCCCGGCCGCCCCTTTCTCGAGAGTGGAGTGGTCCACCATGTCGTCACGTTCCCGTGGGATTCCCTGGTCCGCGCCGCTGGGTGTGGCACTCGCGTTCACGCTTGCGGGCTGCAGCCCCGACGCCGTCGCGCCGAGCCAACAGTCGCTGACGCAGCCGGAAGCGCTGGCCATCGGGCGCGAAACCGCCGACGAGGTGGAGTCGGTGGCCAGTCTCTTCACGTATGGCGACTTGCTCGACGTTTCGGGCGGGAGCGGATTCACCGCCGTGGTCGAGTCACCGGCGGTGTCGCCGTTCGGCCTGTGTCCGAGCATTACCCCGTTCCCGCCGGCCGACACCGACGGCGACCATGTGCCGGACGAGGTCACGTTGAGTTTCACGTTGCCGGACTGCCGCTTCACCCGCAGGAACGGCGACGTCCTCGAGATCACGGGTTCGATCCAGATCACCGATCCCTCGACCACCGATCGGGGCTACCGCGTCGCCTTCACCGATTTCCAGAAGGAATTCATCGCCGCCGGGGGTGCGTTTCACCTCTGGCGCGTGAACGGCGTGCGCCAGATCCTGCGCTCGGCGACCGCGTTCTCCGGGATCGACCACACGACGGTCGACTTCGAGTCGAGTGAGCGGGGCTCAGCCCGACTCGTCAAGGATTGGACCGTCAGCTTCGAGGCCGACGCCGGCCAGACCTTCAGCGAGGAGCGCCACCTGCCGAGCGGGAACCTGACGATCAACGGCAGTACCACGCGCACGCGCGGGGACGTGACGCGGCAGTTCTCGATCACGACCGTGACGCCGCTGCACTTCGACGCGAGCTGCAATGCGCGACCGAAGTTCACTTCCGGAGAGCTCGTCATCACGCGGACCGGTGTGGAGCGCAGCGGCACGATTCGCGTGGTGTTCACTGGTTGCGGACAGGAGCCGATCATCACCTTCGAGCCCGGAACGGCCTGAGCCGCGACCGGGGGT
>JBOHSO010000350.1:0-6983 GCA_050921685.1 Gemmatimonadales bacterium | reverse complement strand
CCGGTGGAACGCGCTCATGGCGAACCACCGGGCGGTGCTCGCGGCCGCGGACAGCGTGCTCGGCCGGCTGCTGCGGGAGCGGGCGACCGAGGTGAATTGGGTACTGCCCGACGAGCTGCGGCGCCAGGCGCGGCGCTCGCCGACGATGGCCGCGAACCCCGACCAGCTGGGGACGGCGCTGCTGCGCGCCGAGCAGCTGGTGACGGTGCCCGACCCGCTGCGCAGCGAGCTGCGGACGCTGGCGGCGCTGGCGGACGCGCGGTACGCGCTGATCCCGGCGGCGCTGGTGTACCGGCGTAGCGCCGCCACCACCGCGGATACCGCGACGGCGGAGCTGAGCGTCGTGCTGGTGGACGTGCGCCTCGGCCGCGTGGGCTGGCGCACGGTGGCGCGAGGGGAGGGGAACGACCCATGGACCGCCCTGACCCGGGCGGTAAAGGCGCTGACGCCGGGACTCCCGTGAGCCGCGAGGCCACGCTCATCGCGGGCGACGGCATCGGGCCCGAAATCACGCAGGCCACGCTCCACGTGCTCGACGCGATCGGCGTGCGGTTCGATTGGGACGAGCAGTACGGCGGGATGAGCGCCGTCGAGAAGGCGGGCACCCCGCTCCCCAACGCCACGCTCGACTCGATTCGCCGCACCCGGCTGGCGCTCAAGGGCCCGCTCACGACTCCGGTTGGCGGCGGGTACCGGTCGGTGAACGTGGCGTTGCGTCAGGAGTTCGACTTGTATGCCAACGTGCGGCCCACGAAAACCGTCGTGCCCGGCGGGCGGTACGAGCACGTCGACCTCGTCATCATCCGCGAGAACACCGAAGGGCTGTACGTCGGCTTGGACCACACCTTTCGGGTCGGGAACGACCCCCGGGCCGTGGCGCAGGCGATGTCGGTGATGACGCGCGACGGGTGCGTGCGCATCTGTCGCTATGCATTCGAATACGCGAAGGCACACGGCCGTCGCAAGGTAACCATCGTCCACAAAGCGAACATCCTGAAGGCGACCTCCGGGCTGTTCCTCGAGACGGGTCGCCAGGTGGCGCGCGACTACGACGGGGCGGTCGAGTGCGACGACAAGATCGTGGACAACACGGCCATGCAGCTCGTGATCAACCCGCAGCAGTTCGACGTCATCGTCACGACGAACCTGTTCGGCGATATTCTGTCGGATGAAGCGGCCGGTCTCGTGGGCGGCCTGGGCCTCGCTCCGGGCGCCAACATCGGCACCCAGGCCGCGATCTTTGAAGCGGTACACGGCTCGGCGCCCGACATCGCGGGGCAGGGGACCGCCAACCCCACGGCGCAGATGCTCGCCGCGGCGATGCTGCTGGATCATGTGGGGGAGCGCGAAGCCGCGACCCGGCTGCGCGGGGCGATCGAGGCGACGATCGTGCAGGACCACATCCGCACCAGGGATCTCGGGGGAAATGCTGCGACCGCCGACTTTGCCCGCGCCGTGGCCGCTCGGGCCTAGCCACCAGTGCGCCAAGTGTGGGGACATGGTCCCGGGCCTGGCCGTGGGCGGGATCTGCGCCGACTGTTGGGGGAAGCTGGTGCGCCGTGCCGGGCGCATCGGGCGGTGGGTGGCGATGGGAACCACCATCCCCCTCGCGGTCTATATGACCCTGACCCTACCGCCGCAGCGGACGGCCCGCCTGGTAGGCGTGGTGAGTGTGGTGGCCTGGTACGTGTTGACCTCGATCATCACGAGACGCGTAGCCCTGGAGTGGATGAAATGAACAATGCGGAATGCGGAATGCAGAATGCGGAATGGGTGAGAGGGGCGGTCGTTGCCCTGTTGCTTGCCATTCCGGGCTCCCTGATGAGCCAGACGTCGCTCTCGATCTATTCGGATGGCCGCGTCGTTGTCCGGAGGACGCTGCCGCAGTCCCTGCAGAAGGGATCGAACCAGCTCGCGCTGCAGCTCGAGGGGCTCGATCCCGCGACGCTGTTCTCGCCGGATACGGCGGTCACGGTCACGAGCGCGACGGTGCGCTTCCCCAGCTCGCAGCCGGACGCCCTGTCCCGCGCCGTGGGGCAGACGCTGTCCTTCGTGCGGGGGAAGGGTGACACGGTCCGGGCGACGGTGCTGCGCGTGGAGCCGCCGCAGTACCGGCTGGGGGACGGACGGCTGCTGCTGTCACTCCCCGGCGAGCCGTTGTTCCCGGCCGAGCTGGTGCGGACGGCGCCCGAAGTGGCGCTGGCGCTCGACGCATCGCGCGGGCGGCCCACCACCCAGCTGGCCTATGTGGCGCAGGGCGTCACCTGGGAGGCGACGTATCAAGCGGTCATCGGGGCGGGCGGCGGACAGGTGACCATCGGTGGGGCCGCGACGGTGGCGTCGCAGTCGCTGCGCGCCGAATCGGCCGACATCCAGCTGGTGGCGGGGTCGATCAGTCGCACGCGCTCCGAGCGCCCGAAGCTGAGCGGCTTTGTGGTGGCGGACATGGCAGCGGCTCGGGTGGCGGAAGCGCCGATGCCCGCCGAGCAGGCGGTGGGCGAGACCCACGTCTACACGTTGCCCACCAAACTGTCGCTCGAGCCCGGGGTCCCGGTGGCGACGGCGCTGTTCCCTCGCGCCACGACGAGCGTGGTGCGGGAGTTCGTGGTCCCGGGGGTGCTGCCGTGGCGTGGGTGGGTGGGCCAGCTGCCGGGTGACGCGACGCAGGTACCGGTGCAGGTGTGGTACACCTTCAAACGGGGCCGCGGCACGGCGTTCGGCGACCGGCCTCTGCCGGGCGGCACCATGCAGCTCTACCAGGCCGACTCCGAGGGGCGGGTGCAGCTCGTGGGCGAAGCGACCATCGGACACACGCCGGCGGGCAAGGAGCTGCGGGTCCAGTCGGGCGACGCGTTCGACGTGACGGCGGAACGGGTGCAGACCGACTACAATCAGGAGCAGCTCCCCCCGGCGAAGCGCGGGCTGCCGCCTCGCCAGCGCGTCACGGCCGCTTACCGCGTGACGGTGACGAATGCGAAGGCCGAAGGCGCGAACGTCGACGTGCGGGAGAGCCACTTTGGCGACTGGAAGGTGGTGGACAGCAGCGTGCCCGCCGAAAAGCTCTCGTCCACCGAGACGCGGTTCCGGCTGGCGGTGCCGGCGGGAGGGCAGGCGGTGCTCACCTACACAGTCCAGATCGAGTCGTGACGGTTCAGCTCGTTCACATGGGGGACCTCCACTTCGGAGGACTCGCCGACATCCGGCAGGTCGAGGCGCTGGAGCGGATGCTCCCCGACCTGCGACCCGACGCGGTCGTCATCGCGGGGGACGTCGCCCAGCGGGCGCGACATGGAGAATTCCAGCGGGCGCGAGCGTTCACCAATCTGGCCCGCGAGACCGCGCCGGTCTTCATCGTGCCCGGCAACCACGACGTGCAGTGGTGGTGGCGGCCGTTCTGGCCGTTCGGCAAGGACGCGATCTACCGCAAGTACCGGAGGTACTTCGGCCCGGACGTGACGCCCACGCTCGAGCTGCCCGGGGCCGTCCTCGCCGGCGTGCTGACGTCGCACGGCCTGAGCTTGGCGTCGGTTACCCACGTCAACGACTTCACCGTGAAGGGTCACCTGCCCCGGCGAGAGGCCGAGCGAGTGCGGCAGATCTTCGCGCGCGCGCCCGAGGAGGCGGCGCGGGTCCTCGTGGTGCACCACAACGTGCTGCGGGGCGACATCTCCCAGCGGATGGGGCTGGCGCGCTGGCGGGCGGCGCAGCGTCGCATTCTCGAATCCGGCGCCGACGTGGTGCTGTGCGGGCACGACCACCAGGAGGGCGCGGACGTGCTGGGCGGGCGCGTCGTGGTCTCGACCACCGGGACGCTCTGCGTTCGCACGCGCGGCGGCCGGCCGTCGTGCTTCAACTTCGTCACCATCGAGCCGGCGGCGGTGCAGGTGACGTTTTTTCGTTGGGAGGCGGAGCGCGGCAGGTTCCGGCCCTCCGACACGTTCGCCTTCGCGCGGGAACGGCCTGCGATGGCGGTGCCCGTATGAGGCCGCGCCGACGGCGACGTTGCACAGTGGTTTCAAGAGATCAGTCGCGAGGTTAGGTTATTGGCCGCTGACTGTATCTGGCGGCCACTGTGCAGCTTGCCGGCTGCGCAACTGCTCGGTGGACCGCCCACTGCCCACTGACGACTGAGAATTCATTTATGGCCCCTAGGTTCCACGGCGTCGATTTCTATTGCGTTGACGGGCTGCTGTCCGAGGAAGAGCGCGCCGTGCGCGACACCGTACGCGACTGGGTGGACGACAACCTGCTCCCCATCATCGGCGAGTGCTACGTCGAGGGAAGGTTTCCCAAGCACCTGATCCCGGGCATGGCCGAGCTGGGGCTGTTCGGGGCGAACCTCCCGGAGCAATACGGCTGCGCCGGACTCAACAACGTCGCCTACGGCCTCATCATGCAGGAGCTCGAGCGCGGCGACTCGGGGGTGCGCTCGTTCGCCTCGGTGCAGGGCGCCCTGGTGATGTACCCGATCTACGCCTTCGGCTCCGAGGAGCATAAGCAGCAGTGGCTGCCCCAGATGGCCAGCGGCAAGGTGATCGGCTGTTTCGGGCTCACCGAGCCCGACTACGGCTCGAACCCGGGCGGGATGATCACGGTCGCCAAGGAGACGCCGGAGGGGTGGGTGCTGAACGGCGCCAAGATGTGGATCACCAACGGCTCCACCGCGCAGGTCGCGATCGTGTGGGCGAAAACGGGGAAGGTCGACGATCAGGGCTCGATCCGCGGCTTCATCGTCCCCACCGACACGAAAGGCTTTTCCGCCAAGGACCAGAAAGGGAAGCTCAGTCTACGAGCGAGCGACACGTCGGAGCTGGTGCTCCAGGACGTGCGGGTCCCCAAGGACGCGGTGCTGCCGAAATCGGACGGCCTCAAATCTCCGCTGATGTGCCTCACGCAGGCGCGGTACGGGATCGCCTGGGGCGCGGTGGGGGCCGCGATGGCGTGTTACGACGAGGCCGTGAGCTACGCGCGCAACCGCGTGATGTTCGGCAAGCCGATCGGCGCGTTCCAGCTGCAGCAGGAGCGGCTTGCCGAAATGCTCTCGGAGATCACCAAGTCGCAGCTGCTGTGCCAGCAGCTGGGCCGGCTCAAGGACGCCGGCACCATGACGCCCCAGCAGGTGTCCCTCGCCAAGCGCAACAACGTGAGCATGGCGACCGACATCGCCCGCGAGACGCGGCGGCTGCTGGGCGCCAACGGGATCCTCGCCGAGTACCAGGCGATGCGCCACCTCGCCAACCTCGAATCGGTCTACACGTACGAGGGGACGCACGACATCCATACGCTGATCCTGGGGCAGGAAATCACGGGGCTGAGCGCCTTCAACTAGCACGGGTGACGCCGCCGTCGCTCGATCGTATATAAGTCGGGCATGGAAACTCACGACCAATCGCTGGCCGCACTCGCGCGCTCGGCGGACCCGAGCTCCCTGGCGCCCGCCGACCCTCGCTGGCGAGAGTGGTACGAAGCCCACGGCGGCGCGGTGTACGGCTATATCCGCTTTCTCGTGTCCTCGCCCGACGTGGCCGAAGATCTCTCGGCTGACACCTTCGTGAAGGCGCTCGGGGCGTCCACTCGCTTCGACCCGAGCCGGGCCAGCCCGCGGACCTGGATACTCGCCATCGCGCGCAATGTGGTGCGCGACCACCTGCGGCAAGCACGACGTCGGCGGCAGCTGCCGTTCGCAAGCCTGCGCGATCTCGCCAGCGATACGCCGTCACCGGAGGAGCGGCTGTTGTGGGAGGAGGAGGTACGACAGCTCCTCGCCGCAGTCGGGCGGCTCGGCCGGGCGGACCAGGACCTCATCGGTCTCCGCTACGGCAGCGGCCTCGGACCGGCGGCCATCGCGGAGACGTTGGGGCTCCGGCCCTCGGCGGTCCGAACGCGGCTGTGGCGGGCGCTGCAACGGCTGCGGCAAGAGATCGAATGATGCCCGACCGGCTCCCCAGTCCAGACGAAGTCCCACCCGACGCGCTCGAGCTGCACCAGCGGCTGGACTCGATACGCTTCAACCCCCGGGCATCGCTCGAGCCCGAGATGTACGCACGGCTGCGGCGGGAAGGCGAAACGGCCATGCCGGCTGCTCGGTGGCGGTGGGTGCACCTCCCCTGGGCCAGCACGGCCGCCGTGCTGGGAGTGCTGCTGGCCCTCGTCTTCTGGTCCGAGCATGGCGGGTCCGTCCGCCTCGATCGGTGTTGCTGGGATCTCGACGGCGGCATCGCAGCGGACGATGGCGTGGTCGTCGTCGCGCGGCGAGGTGAGGAGATCCGCAGCCTGTTGATCTATGAAGATCGAGACGGCAACGGCCGCTGGTCGGTCGGTGATGTTTCGCGGTTGTCGTCCGAAGGGGGGCGTGCGCGCACCGGTTCCTTGGCCGCGGGTCTCGTGACGCAACAGGTCTGCTGCGGGGACTATGACGCCGGTGGCGCCGCCGACGACGGCATCTTCGTCCTCGGCGCGCCCCCGGATCGGGTGTTCCTGGCGGGGGTGTACGAGGATCGCGACGGAACGGGTGAGGTGTCCGCCGCGGATTTCCTTCGATACCTGGTCCGGTGAACGAGGCGGCTACATGCTGCGACCCGGCTTCATGCGATTCCTGCTCGCGGCGGCTCTGTTCGCCGCGACCGCGGCGTCCGCCCAAACGCGTGACTCGACGGTGCGCGATACCGTCATCCTCGCGCCGATCGAGGTGATCAGCTCGATCGCGCCGTTCGCCGGCCCGCGCATCGGCTCGGGGATTCCCGCGCGCATCTCGACCCTTTCAGGACGCGACATCGACGCGTGGGAGCCCCGCACGTTGGCCGAGGCCCTCGGAAGCCGCGCGGGGGTGTCCATGTACGACGACCTCGGCTCACCCTACAAGCTGAACCTGAGCTCGCGCGGGTTCAACGTCGGGCCCGTCGTCGGCCTCCCTCCCGGGATCTCGGTGTTCCTGGACGGCGTGCGGCAGAACGAGCCGGACGCGGCCCAGGTCAATTTCGACC
>JBOHSO010000349.1:0-4208 GCA_050921685.1 Gemmatimonadales bacterium | reverse complement strand
CGTCTCAAGAGCTCCAGATCCGCTGCCAACAGTAAATGATACTGTAATTCACTTGCAGAGCTCAGACCAACTTGGAGAAACCGAGCGAAGTCGCGCCGGCTGCGTCGCCCGCATCCTTCAGCAATGTTGGCCCCGATGGACGCAGCTGCCCGCCGAATCTGAGCCGTCAACCGGTACAGCTCCTCCTTCGGAAAGGACCTCGTCAACTTGTAAAGGTTGAGGGTCAGAGCATGAGCCTTTCCCCATACCTTGAGTTCTCGGAAATCTCTCACCGAACACCTCTCTGTAGAGTTCCGAGTCGACCATGATCGACCATAGTTGTTCTGCATCATCAATTCAATTCCCTCGGTACCAAAACACCTCAGCCGTCAGCCGGTGCGTCACCAAGCTGACGGCTGATGGCTGATTGCTGATGGCCCTACGCTTTCCGAAGCCGCACTCCCCCCGACCCCGTCCCGATCCGCAGCCTTCCCCGTCCATCCCCGATCCGCCCTTCAACGTGATCCGCATCGACGCGGCGCACGGTGACGGGGATGCCACCCAGGTCGATGCCGCCCGAGCCGGTATCGAGCAGCACGTCTGCCCCGTAGTCGGCCGGCAGGGTGATGGTGACGTCGCCGGAGCCGGTGTCGATCTCGATCAGGCCCCCGCCGGCCACCAGGCCGAGCGTGACGTTGCCCGAGCCGGTATCGATGGTGAGGTCGTGCGCCCGCACCGCGGTGGCGTCGGCGTTGCCGGACCCCGTGTCGATGCTGAGAAGGCGCAGCTCGGCGCCGTCGACGGTCACGTCGCCCGAGCCGGTATCGATCCGCAGGTTGTCGCCCCGCACGCCGGTGGCGGTGACGTTCCCCGAGCCCGTGTCGAGGGTCAGGTCACCCGTGGCATCGGTCACCCGCACGTTCCCCGAGCCGGCGTCCACGACGAGCGAGCCGCGCGTGCCGGTGGTGGTGACGTCGGCGGCGTTGACGTCGAGGGTCAGGTCGTCGTTCACGTTCGTCGCCGTCATCTTGCCGACCGCGAGATACACGGCGAGTCGCTTGCCGGCCGGCACCACGATGCGGAGATCGGCGTATGCCTCGGTCCCGGAGCCGGTCCCGTTGATGCGGATGCGCCGGCCTCGGCCGAACCCGCGATGGTCCCCGTTGAAGGTGCCGTCGTCGCGGACGTCGAGCTCCGAGCTCGAGTGCACTCCCTGGAGGCGATACACGACGTCGTCGTCGGGATAGATCACGCGCAGCGTCTCACGACGGCCGATCGGGCCTGTGGCCACGTCGAGCTTGGCGGCGTCGGCACCGCCGCGCGTGACTTCCACCACCACGGCGCTGCCCGATCCGCCTTCGACGCGAATGGTACCGGCAAGGTTGTAGATGGCGACGTCGTCGCCGGCGAGGGAGTAGCGCTGGCTTGTCTGGGCCGGCGCGTCGCGCACGCCGAGCCACAGCGTGGCGCCGAGGATGACCATGGCACGCATCGAGCACTCCTCGAGAGAAGGTGCCGCCCGGCCGTACGCGGTCGGGGAGCGGGGGTTTCGCGGGGCGCTCGGGGCGCTGCGCCGTCCACGGGGTGGATAGCGCTGGTGCACCAAGGGTTGCATCGGTTCGTTCGGCGGTCGCGCGGTGCTTCCCCGGACGGTAGCTTCCAAGCGCCCATCGGCGTGTACCGGAGGGGACCGTGTCCGACTGGCATGTCTGGATTGTGGCGGCGGCACTGCTCCTGGTGGCGGAAATGTTCGCGCCGGGGTTCTGGTTGGCGAGCGTGGCCGTCGGGTGCCTCGCGGCCGGGCTCGCGGGCCTCCTGCCGATCGGTATTCTCGGCCAGACGCTGGTGTTCGCGGTGAGCACCGTGGGCAGCCTGTTCGGCCTCCGGCCCGTGCTGGTGCGGCGGTTCCTCCACGCCCGTGGCATGGAGGTCCGCACCAACGTCGAGGCGCTGGTGGGCAAGTCGGGCGTCGTGACCAAGCAGTTCGATCCGGTGACGGGCCTGGGGCGGGTCCAGGTGGAGGGGGAGGATTGGCGCAGCGCCCCACTCGAGAGCGGGACGGCCGGGTTGCTGCAGCCCGGAACGCGCATCGTGGTCGTGCAGGTGGACGGCAGCACGTTGGTCGTCGAGAAGGAGGCTTGAAATCATGAGTGCCGGGCTGATCATCGCGGGTGTGATCGCGCTGCTCGCGGTCGTCATCGTACGCAGCACCATCATCGTGGTACGGCAGGCGCAGACCATGTTGATCGAGCGGCTCGGGAAGTACAGTCGCACGCTCTCCTCGGGCATCAACCTCATCATCCCGTTCTTCGACCAGCCGCGGGCGATCGACTGGCACCAGGTGTTGAACCTCCCCTCCGGGGACACGATCACCCGGCGCTACCGGTCTCCGACCATCGACCTGCGCGAGGCGGTGTACGTCTTCCCGCGCCAGAACGTGATCACCCGGGACAACGTGGTGGTCGAGATCGACGCGCTGATCTATTTCCAGGTCACCGATCCGGTGCGCGCCGCCTACGAGATCGCCAATCTCCCTGACGCGATCGAGAAGCTCACCCAGACCACGCTGCGCAACGTGATCGGCGAGATGGAGCTGGACCAGGCGCTGTCCTCGCGCGATCACATCAACACGAAGCTGCGCGACATCCTCGACGAGGCGACGCACAAGTGGGGCGCCAAGGTGAACCGGGTGGAGCTGAAGGACATCAACCCGCCGCGCGATATCCGCGACGCGATGGAGAAGCAGATGCGCGCCGAGCGGGACCGGCGCGCCGCCATCCTCACGGCCGAGGCGGGCAAGCAGTCGGCGATCCTCGAGGCCGAGGGCGTCCGGCAATCGGACATCAACCGGGCCGAGGGCGAGAAGCAAGCGAGGATCCTCGCGGCCGAAGCGGAGGCGGCGGCGCGGCTGAAGGTGGCCGAAGCCGAGGCGATGGCGATCGAGCGGATCACGCAGGCGATCACGGGTACCGGGGGCGACCCCGCCCGCTACCTCATCGCGATCCGCTACATCGAGACGCTGAAGGAGATGGTGAGCGGCCAGAACAACAAGGTCGTGTACCTGCCCTTCGAGGCCACCGGCGTGCTGTCCTCGCTCGGCGGCATCCGGGAGATGCTGGCGGGTCCCGAGCGCAAGGGGTGACCGCCAAGCCCATGACGGCGTCCGCGCTGCCGCCGCTGACGACGCTCTCCGAGGAAGAGCAGATGTTCCGCGACGCGGTGCGGGACTTCGCCGAGCAGGAAGTCCGTCCGCGCGTGGCGAGCATGGAGCGGGCGGCGGCGATCGATCCACAGCTCGTCCCGAAGCTGTTCGAGCTGGGCCTCATGGGCATCGAGATCCCCGAGCAGTTCGGCGGCGCGGGCGGCGGGTTGTTCATGACGGCGATCGCGGTGGAGGAGCTGTCGGCGGTGGATGCCTCCGCGGCGATCTTCGTCGACGTCCAGAACACCCTCGTCATTGAGCCGCTGCTCCAGTGGGCGAGCGACGACCAGAAGACGCGCTACCTCCCCAAGCTCGCCGCCGACGTGGTGGGCGCCTACGCCCTGTCCGAGCCGGAATCCGGTTCCGACGCCTTCGGGCTCCAGACCAAGGCCACCCTGCGGGGCGCGAGCTGGGTGCTGGACGGCCGCAAGCTGTGGATCACCAACGGCGCGGAGGCCGGGGTCTACGTCATCTTCGCCAACAGCGATTTCACCAAGGGCTACAAAGGGATCACCGCGTTCATCGTGGAGCGCGGCTTCAAGGGGTTCAGCGTCGGCAAGAAGGAAGACAAACTCGGCATCCGCGCCTCGTCCACCACGGAGCTGATCCTCGACGGGTGCGAGGTGCCGGCGGAGAACGTCCTGGGGGAAGTCGGCAATGGGTACAAGGTCGCGATCGAGACGCTGAACACCGGTCGCATCGGCATCGGCGCGCAGATGATCGGGGTGGCGCGTGGCGCGCTCGACGCCGCCCGCAAGTACGTCAAGGAGCGCAAGCAGTTCGGCAAGGCGGTCGCCGATTTCCAGGCGGTGCAGTTCCAGCTGGCCCAGGCCGCGACCGAGCTCGAGGCGGCGCGGCTCATGGTGTACAACGCCGCCCGGTTGAAGGACGCCGGGCAGGAGTACACCCAGAACGCCGCGATGGCGAAGCTGTTCTCCTCACAGGTGGCCGAGCGGGTCACCTCGGTGTGCGTGGAGCTGTTCGGCGGGTACGGCTACACCAAGGAGTATCCGGTCGAGAAGTTCTA
>JBOHSO010000348.1:0-7921 GCA_050921685.1 Gemmatimonadales bacterium | reverse complement strand
TCTTTGCGCAGGTCCCACGGCACGCCGCTGGCCCGCAGCATCGGCCCCGACAGCGAGAGATCGATCGCCTCGGCCGCCGACAACACACCGATTCCCTGGGTGCGACCCACCCAGATCGCGTTACGCGTGAGCACCCGGTCGATCTCCCCCAGCGTATTGGGGAAGGTCTCGATGAACCGGCGCAGCGCCTCGACGAAGCCGTCCGGAATGTCCGCCATCAGCCCGCCGACGCGCGTGAGGCTGGTCGTGAGCCGCGCACCGGTCCACATCTCCTGCAGGTCGTAGATCCGCTCCCGCTCCTGGAACGCCCACAGGAACGGCGTGAAGGCGCCGAGATCGATGGCGGTGGTGCCGAGCCATACCATGTGCGAGATGATGCGGCTCATTTCGCACGCGATCAGGCGCAGCACCGTGCAGCGAGGCGTGATCTCGATCCCCATCAACCGCTCCGCCGCGAGCGCCAGCCCCACGTTGTTGGCCATGGGGGACAGGTAGTCGGTGCGATCGGTGAGCGGGATGATCTGGTTGTAGTGGCGATACTCACCCAGCTTCTCGAACCCCGAGTGCAGGTACCCGACGTGCGGGATCACCCGCACGACCGTTTCGCCGTCGAGCTCGACCACCAGCCGCAGCACGCCGTGGGTCGCGGGGTGCTGCGGGCCGAGGTTCATCAGCAGGTGCTCCCCGCCCGGCTCCGGCTCCTCGGGCCGCTCGGTGGCGACGCCGAGCGGCACCCGGGCCGCATGGCCGCGGGCGTCCAACCCGGGCGTGGCCAGCTCGAGCTCGATGCTGCGTTTGCTCATTCGGAGTCCGGCACCTTGCCCCGCTCGCCCCGCCGCAGCCGCTCGCGCATGTCGGCCGGCAGCTCGTCGAACGCCTCGGCGATGGACAGCTCTTCGAGGGAGTAGTGGGCCTCGGGGTTGGCGTTGAGCGCCTGGCGCACCTGCTCGGCACGGCTGAACCGGCCGCGCAGCGGGAAATCCTTGCGCAGCGGGTAACCCTCGGCGTACGTCTCCCACATCAGGATCCGGCGCAGGTCGGGATGCCCGGCGAAGACGACGCCGAACATGTCGTAGACCTCGCGCTCCAGCCAGTTCGCCCCGGCCCACAGCGACGTCACCGAGTCGACCGCCAGCTCGCCGCGCACGTCGAGCTCGACCTTCACCCGCAGGGTCGTCTTCCGGTCGAGCGCGCGCAGGTGATAAACCACTTCGAGCGGCCGCTCCGGGTCGCGGTACTCGACGGCCGTGACGTCGACCAGGTAGTCGTACCGCTCCTCGGGCGTGTCCCGCAGCCAGCGCATCACGTCGCGCAGCGCATCACGCCGAACCACCACCGCCGTCAGGCCGTCGCGTGCCTCCGCCGCGCGGCCAATCGCGTCACCGAAGGTCGCCTGCAAGCGCTCGACGGTGGGGTTCACGCCGAGCGGAATTGGTGGACGGAGTTGCCGAAGGGCTCAGAGATCTCGTCGATCTCACCGGGCGGGAGCATCAGGCCCCGCTCGTCGAGCGGCTGCTCGTCGCGGCGGCGCACCGAGTCGAACAGCGACTCGCCCTTGATCTTCTTGTGCAACAGCAGGATGCCGTACAGCAGGCCCTCGGGGCGGGGCGGGCAGCCGGGCACGTAGACGTCCACCGGGACGACGGTATCGATGCCCTGCACCATGGCGTAGTTGTCGAAAATGCCGCCGGTCGAGGCGCAGGCGCCCATCGAGATCACCCATTTGGGCTGGGGCATCTGGTCGTAGATGCGCCGGATCACGGGCGCGAGCTTGAAGGGCAGTCGGCCGGCGCAGATCAGCACGTCCGCCTGGCGCGGCGAGTACGCCTGGCGCTCCATCCCGAATCGGGCCAGGTCGAATCGGCTCGCCGCGGTCGCCATGAATTCGATGGCGCAGCAGGCCGTCCCGAACGGCATCGGCCACAAGGAGTTGGCGCGCGAGCGGTTCACCGCCCAATCCACCAGCTTCTGGAACCTGGTGAGGTGGAAGTTGGGGCTGCCGGCGATTTCCTTTGTTTCGAGAAGCTGTTTCATGTCGATCTCAGCATCGAAAGTCGTAACGTTTCTCTCCTGGCGTCCTCATGATGTCGCCTCAGTCCCACTCCAACGCACCCCGTTTCCACACGTACACGTATCCGACGGCGAGAATCACCAGAAACACCACCATTTCGATCAGCAGGAATCCCGTCCCGAC
The DNA here is from genome assembly GCA_050921685.1 of Gemmatimonadales bacterium. GTDB lineage: Bacteria > Gemmatimonadota > Gemmatimonadetes > Gemmatimonadales > GWC2-71-9 > DASTHG01. Next base: position 5,727 of record JBOHSO010000348.1, on the reverse strand, counting down.
ACTCGCCGTCCCGCGGGTGAAGATCGTGGCCCACGGGATCAGGAACACCGTTTCGATGTCGAAGATGATGAACATCATGGCGACGAGATAGAACTTGACGGAGAATCGGTCGCGCGCGTCGCCCAGCGGCGGCATGCCGCTCTCGTAGGGCATCCCCTTCACCACGGTCGGCCGCCGCGGCGCGGCGAAGTGGGACAACACCAGCAACAGCACCGCGTTCAGGACCACGAACGCGAACAGGATCAGGAAGACGCTGTAGGGTCGGAGCACGGTCTCGTGAAAAATTTCACTTAGGGCGTCTGGAAGCTATCCATCGCGTTTCGCGGTGTCAACCGAACGACGTGGCGTAAGTGTCGATGGCGCCGTTAGATTGCGCCCCGATGTCGATCAAATCCGACCGCTGGATCCGCCGCATGGCCACCCAGCATCGCATGATCGAGCCCTTCGCCGACAGCCAGGTCCGCGACGGCGTCATTTCGTTCGGCCTCTCCTCCTACGGATACGACATGCGCGTGGCGCCGGAGTTCAAGATCTTCACCAACGCCCTCTCGGCGATCGTCGACCCCAAGCGCTTCGACCCCAAGTCGTTCGTCGAGTTCGCGGGCGACGTCTGCGTCGTCCCGCCGAACTCCTTCGCCCTCGCCCGGTCGGTGGAGTACTTCCGGATTCCGCGCAATGTCCTCACCATCTGTGTCGGGAAGAGCACCTACGCCCGCTGCGGCATCATCACCAACGTGACGCCGTTCGAGCCCGAATGGGAAGGGCACGTCACGCTCGAGATCTCCAACACCACTCCGCTTCCGGCCCGCATCTACGCCAACGAAGGCATCGCCCAGGTGCTGTTCTTCACGGCCGACGAGGGCGATGAATGCGAGCAGAGCTACGCCGACAAGAAAGGGAAGTACCAGGCGCAGGTGGGGATTACGTTGCCGAAACTATGACAGGTGTCTACGGGACCACTCCGCCCGCCACGCGCGCCACCCACAACCCCGAATTGATGTCGCTGGTGAACACGTAGCCGTTGTGCGGCATCGCGCTCCACGCGAGCGCCATGTTCGGCCGGTACCCTTCGAGCGATCCCGTGTAGAGACTGCCGATCACCCTTCCTTGCGCCCGCAGGTCGCCGCGCAGCTCGCCGCTGACGTCCACCACCCGGATGCCCCCGTCGTAGGCCCCGATGTAGGCGAGGCCGTCCCTGACCGCGATGTTGTGCACCCCGAACTCCAGCGGATCGTAGAACGCCACGCCGCGGGGATGCGCCAGGTCGCTCACGTCCACCACGTGCATCAGCCCCCGGGTCGCGAACTGCTCGCGCGAGAACAGGTCCGCCGTGCCGGGATACGATTCGTCGCCCAGGAAGACGTAATTCCCGGACCGCACCACGGCGTGAGTGCCGGCGATGAAGCCGGGGGGATAGAGGTCCGCGTGGTTGTAGCTGTATTGGCTCACGAACTTCGGGTTCGTGATCGAGCCGCCCTTGATCCCGTTGCCCACGTCGAGGATCACGAGCCCGTCGCGCCAATAGGCGAGGTAGGCGAGCCCGTTTTCCACGTACACGTCGTGGAGATAGCGCTGCGGGATGATGTTCAGGAACTCCACCGCGTACGGCTCGGCCGGGACCTCCCGTTGCACTTCCCAGCGCGCCACCTGCTTGGGGGCGCGCACGTCGGAGAAATCGATGATCCGCAGCGATCCCGTCGCGTCGTCGGTCGCGAACACGTAGCGCTGGTACACGAACGCGCTGTGCACTCCCCCGGTCACCGTCTCGGTGAATTCCGACACGAGGCGGGGGTGCCGCGGATCACTGGTGTCGAAGAACATCAAGCCATTCCTGCGGCTACTCGCCCCTTCCCGGCTCACTACCAGGACCGCGCCGTCGGCCGTCGTCATGACGTCGTTCACCAAACGGGCATCGATGGTCAGCGAATCCACCATCTTCGGCGCCGTGGGGTCGGCGATGTCGAACACGTAGACCGCGTTCCCGATGGTCGAGACGTAGGCCACGTTGCCCACCGGCCAGATCTCGCCGGCCTGCACGTCCTTGGGCAGACTGACGTGGGACACGAGGTCGACCCGTCGCGGATCGCGCCGCGGCAACACCTGCACCTCGCCGTGGGCGACCCGATTCCCCACGGTGGCCGTGACGGCGTAGGCGCGCGGCAGGGCGGCCACGAACCGGCCGTCGGCGGATACTTCGGCACCGCGGCCGGTGACGCTCCAGCGTGCCTGCACGCCGCTCACCGGTCGCCCGTCGGCGCCGCGCGCCTCCGCCCGGAGCGTCACCACATCACCCGCCCGAACCGGAGCAACCGGAAGGACCCGCAGGGTAGACACCGGATTGGCCCGCACTCGCACTTCGTACCGTGCGGTCAGCGGGCCGAGGGACGCCACGATCGTGGTCCGACCGACGGCCTTCGCCCGCACGATGCCGGTGGGCGACACCTCCGCCACCGACGCGCCGAGCGAGTGCCATTGCGCGCCCACCACCCCCTGCCCTCCGCCGTCGCCCAGCGGGTCACCCACCGCGGTGAAGCCGCGGGCGTAGAGACGCACTACCTCCCCCGTCACCAGGTCCCGCCGCCCGTCCGGGGTCGCGATCTCCAGCCGTGCCGGTGTGCGCTCGGCGATGTCGAGCACCGCGAAACCCGGTTTCCCCCCCACCAGGGCGAACACGTAGGTCTGCCCCGGGCGCGTCGTGGTGACCAGGCCGGTTGGATCAGCGGCTGCGATGTCGAACGGCGTCGCGAACCAGACCGCGGACGCGGCGGCCACGACCTGCCCGCTCGAGTCTCGCGCCGTGACCCGGAACCGAATGGTGTCGCCCGCGGTCACCGCCGCGTGGGCGGGCGCAAGCTCCACGGTGGCGATGTGCTGCGCGGGCAAGCGGGCGGGAGCGCCGAGCAGGATGGTCAGGCTGAAGCCGGTGAGGGTGCGCACCACGAATCCTCCGCGGATCATTTCGGGTTCAGGAGTTGGTCGATCCGGAAGCGTAGTTCCTGAAGATGGAGCCGCGTGTCGCGATTGGCCACCCGCGGCAGCGCCGCCGCGATCGCGCTGTCGAGATCCCGCAGCTCGCCGCGCGCCAGCGCTTTCGCTTCCTCCGGCCGCGGTGGCGGCGGGACGAATCCGGGAAATGGAGGCGACGAGGGGGGCGGCGGCGGCGGCTGGAGCTTCGTCCCCAGCAGGTCGACGAACGCTCTTTGCAGATTGCGCCGATACACGTCGATGGGACGGCCGCCCGCAAGCTCGCTGAACAGCCCGACCCGGACATCCTGGAGCAGGTCGCCCAGCGCGTACGCGGGGGTCGCGGGTGTGGCCAACGCCTGCTGGTCCACCAGCCGGTTCAGCCGGGCGTCGTTGAACAGCGCCGTGAGCACCGCCGACTGGCTCGTCCGGACGCGATCGACGGTTCCGGTTTGCTCGATGCGGCGCAGGATTTCGATGTCGAAGAAAAACCGCGGCGTCTGGAACGCCTGCTCCAGCAGGAACCGCACCGCCGCCTGCTGGCGGGGGCGCGGCACTGCCGTGAACAGCACGCCCGCCTGGCTGGGATACCGTTCCGCCCGGTAGAGGCCGCCGACGAGCGTCACCACGTGGACCAGCTCCCGCTGCCACTGCGCGATCAATCGGCCATAGTTCTCGCTCAGATCCGCGTAGTCCCGCGTCGGGTCCCCCGTCGTGGCCGGCAGCAGCAGCGGCATCACGCGCTTCACGTTCTCGATGCCCAGCTGGGTGGCGCGGATCGGATCATCCCCGAGGTCCTCGGTCTGGGCCTCCGGGTCCACGCCGTCGGCGCCGCCGAAGCGCAGCATGCGGTCCCCCTCCTGGAGCCGCGCGAGCGAATCGAGCACCGCCCGCTCTCCCTCGGAGGTCGTGGCACCGGGGATCCGCCGGTAGCCCCAGTCGACCGCGTACAGGTCGTAAGGGCCGATTCTCGGGATCAGGGCCGCGCCATCGCCCGGCTGGGCGACGTAGTTGAACCGGCCGTAGTCCATGATCGAGGCTTCGTCGCCGTAGCGCGCGGTGAAGCTCGGGCTGCGCAGCGAATCGACCGGGTACGAGGAGCTCGCTTTCATGTTGTGCGGGAACCCGAGGGTGTGCCCGACCTCGTGCGCCGCGACGTACGCCAGCAGCTCCCCCATCAGCGAATCGGGCAACGGGAGCCGCTGCGCGCGGGAATCGAGCGGCCCGACCTGCACGAAATACCAGTCGCGCACCAGGTTCATCACGTTGTGAAAGAACCCGATGTTCGACTGCAGGATCTCTCCCGTGCGGGGATCGCTGGTGTGCGGGCCGTAGGCGTTTTCGACGGTGGACGGCAGCCAGCGGATCGTGGAGTAGCGCGCGTCGTCGAGATCGAACTCGGGATCCTCCTGGGCGGTGGGGGCGACGCGGGCCTCGATCGCGTTGGAGAACCCGGCCGCCCGGAACGCCGGCTCCCACATCCGGACGCCGGTGATCAGCCACGGCACCCACTGCGGCGGCGTCGCCGGATCGATGTAGAACACGATCGGTTTCACCGGGTCGCTCACCGGCGCGCCGGAGTCCTTCGGCTCGAGCCGCCAGCGCGTGATGTAGCAGCGCCGGGCGACGCGATGTTCGTCGGTGCCGAAGTCGAGCTGCGTGATCGAGAAGAACCCGACGCGATTGTCGCACAGGCGGCGCGCCATCAGCTGCTCGGGCAGCCGCACCATCGAGTAGTGCATCACGAACGTCAACGTCCCGAGCTCGCGGTCCCCGCCCGGGATGGAGTCATTGGCGAAGGTGTGGAGCGCCGCCACCTCGATGTTGGTCGGGAACGACCGGGCCCCCTCGACGAACGACCGGGCGGCGTCGAATTGGCGCAGCCGGAAGGTGCGCCGCGCGGCGAGCTCCGGTACGTCGGTCGTGAACAGCTTGGTGACCTCCAGGACGACATTCGAGTCCGGGGCGGCGCTGAACGCGGCGATGTCGAAGCTCATCAGGACCGGCTCCACGTTCGACAGCCGCACGGCGCGCGACACCGGGTTGGCGGTGTCCGCCACCATGCCGTACGACACGCTGCGCAGCAGCACCCGGTTGCCCCGCCGCTGCCAGCGCACGACCCGGCTGTCGTAGTTCTCGCCGCCATAGCGCGTCCCCGCCTGGGTCTCGGCGTAGTCGGAGACGAGCAGGAACTCCTGCTCCAGCTCGCGGCGCGGGATTTCGTAGAACAGCTTCTCGCCGATCCGGTGCACGATGAAGACGCCCGAATCCGTCGTCGCCTGCCGGGTGATCACCTCGCCATACGGCTTGGGCCCTTCGGCGGCCGCCCCGGGCCGGGGGCGCGTCGTGTCGCCACGGGCCTGCGCCGGACCTGACGGTTGCTGGCCGGCGCCTGGAGCTGGCGTGGACACGGGGGAGGAAGCGGCGCTCGCGCAGGCCATGGTGCCGAGCGCGGCGAGAACGGGGAGCAGACGCATGTGCACGAGTCCTGGGTCAGAGGTGCCAAGGTAGACGAAGGTGGGGGAGATGTTATCGCGCGCCGGGCCCTCCCGCCAGTCAGCGCGTGATCAACCGGACGGCGCGTTCGTAGAAGAAATAGTCCCACGCCCAGTTGATGAGCACGAACAACCGGTTGCGGAAGCCGATCAGCTGGATGATGTGCACGACGAGCCACACCACCCACGCCGCGAAGCCCGTGAACGCCAGTCCCCCGACGTACGCGACCGCCGCATTGCGCCCGATGGTGGCGAGCGAGCCCGGGTC
>JBOHSO010000347.1:0-5169 GCA_050921685.1 Gemmatimonadales bacterium | reverse complement strand
CCACTGCTGGGGCCACGGGGGCTTCAGTGCGGACGAGGCGGCCGCGCTCGAGCTGCAGCCACTGGTCGCACATTGACCACGTGCTCGGACGGTGCGTGATCAGGAATACCGTGCGAGCCCGCATCAGGCGTTCGAGGGCCTCGAGGATCGCCGCTTCGGTGTGCAGGTCCACCGAGCTCGTGGGCTCGTCGAGAATCAACAAGGGCGTATCCCGCAGAAACGCGCGCGCCAGGGCAATGCGCTGGCGCTCGCCCCCGGAGAGCTTCTGGCCCAGTTCGCCCACATGGGTGTTGTAGCCCCGCGGCAGCCGCGCGATGAAGTCGTGGGCGCCAGCTGCCGCCGCCGCTTCCTCGATGGCGCGCGCCGGGGCGTCCGGCCTGCCGTAGGCGATGTTCTCGGCGATACTGGTGGAAAAGAGCAGCGGGTGCTGGAGGACGATGGCGAACTGCCGGCGCAGGTCCGCTACGCGGTACGCGCGCACGTCCACGCCGTCGAGGAGGACCGCGCCGGCGGCCGGATCGTAGAAGCGCGTGAGCAGGCTCACCAGCGTGGTCTTCCCCACACCCGTCGGCCCCATGATCGCGACGCGAGTGCCAGGGGCGACAGCGAACGAAATGTCGTGCAGCACAGGGCGTCCTGCGTCATAGCCAAACGAGACGCGCTGGAACTCGACCGTGCCCACAGCGCGCTCGAGTCGCCGCGCATCAGGTCGCTGCGGAACGTCCGGTGCCTCGTCGAGCAGGGCGAAGGCTCGTTCCGCGCTGGCCAGATAGGACTGCAGGCCGGCCGCCTTGCGGCTGATGGTGGTCAGCGGGCTGTAGAGCTGCGACAGGTAGCTCATCACCATCAGCAGCTCGCCCAGCGTCAAGGCGCCGTCGCGCACATGGCGAACGCCGATCCACAGCACGGCGACCGTGCCCACCGCGGTAGTCAGCCCGATCCACAGACCGAACCGGCTCCCGATCAGCGCCAGGTTGAGGCGCGCCACCACGCCTGCGCGCGAGCGCCCGACAAAGCGCTCGGTCTCCCGGTGTTCCTGCCCGAATGCCTTGACGACGCGGAGCGCCCCCAGGATCTCCTGCGCTACCGCCAAGGCCGAGCTTTCCAGCTTCTTGACCGCGCGCGACTGACCGCGCAAACGACGGCGATACACCCGCAACAGCAGGAATAGCGCGGGCGAGACGGTGAGCGCCACCAACGCCAACTGCCAATCGAGCCGGGCGGTGACCCACAACATCGCCGTCACGGAAATCGCCGCGGTGACGAACGGGATGATGCCGTCCACCGCGACGTACTGCAGCGCCGGGGCGTCGTGCTGAATACGGTAGTAGGAGTCGGCCGTCCCTTTCGTGTCATGGTAGGACAGCGACAGCCGCTGACTGTGCTCGAGCAGTCGAGCCCGGAAGTCCAGCACGATCCGCTCCCCCACGAAGGCGCGCAGCCAGGTGTTGATGAGCGCCTGGAATTGCGCCGCCAGTGTGATGGTCAGGAGCAGGCCGATTGCGAGTGCGAGGCCGGCGCCCGGTGACCGTGCGAGTGCGGGGAACCACCCGCCAAGCGGGTCCGGCAAGGGGCGCGCGCCCAGGACACTGTCCACGACGATCTTCAAGGGCAACGGCGTGAGGAGCGCGATCGGGGTCGCCAACAGCCCGAGGGCGAAGAGCGCGCCGAGGTGAGGCCAGTAGCCCCGTGCCTGGTCGAGCAAGCGCCGGTACAGCCTGAGATCGGTATAGGCGGCGGGCATCAGGTCATCCGTTCCTGGACACGCTCCACCACCAGGCGTATCGCTGCCACGGCGGCTCCGCAATCTCCGAACGCGCGCCAGGCGCACCACAGTGCCGACCCTCCGAACGCCGTTCCGGGGAGCCAGGCGCGGGTGCTGCCCGCGGCGACGGCGAGACCGGCAAGCAGCAGGGCGAGCGCCGGCCCAGCGGGCGACAAGGAGGGCCACCAGCGGATCCGTACCAGCTGCCGACCGCCGCCGTGCTCTTCGACGGCCATCAGCAGCCGTGCAGACCCGAGTGCCCCGCCACGGACTTGCAAGTCCCAACGCTCGAAGTCGCCGCCCCGAAGCACGGCCGCCCCCGTCTCGCGCAGGGCGCTCTGGAGCGTGTTCAGCCGCTCGCCGGGCTCCCGCCAGCGCTCGCACCAGTTGGCGGCTTTACCAGGCCAGGGCCAGGTGTGCCTGCGGCGGCGTCGAATGGCGGGCCTGGTCAACCGGCCGTACAGGCGCGCCAGCGGGTGGAGCAGATGAAGCCACGCGGTCACCAGCCGCTGCCGGATGCGACGGGTGGGACGCGACCGCGGGAACGAGTCCCGTGCCGCGATCACGGCTCGCCCGAGCAGCGGCAGTGTCGCGAGGAGCAGCAGGGGGAAGGCCAGGCGGAGCGGCGACCACGCGATGCCGAGGCCGGCCACCACCGCAAGCACGGCGATCGGCAGATACCATTCAGGTGCCAGCGCCAGCGACCCGAGCCAGGTCGGTGCGGGTTGGTACAGCCGCTGGAACGGCGCGAAGCCCCACATCCCGTGATAGATCCGCCCGCCGCGCCATGGGGCGAGGGGCGGGAGCCCGGAGCCGTACAGGCGGCCCGTCCAGGCGATCTGGCCGGTGGCCGTGTATTTCTCCGGCCATTTCCGCTCCAGCAGCCCTTCGGCGCGGCCGTAGCCCACCTGCTGCTTCCAGAAAGTGCGCACCGAGTTGCGGCGATGGTGCCAGACCACCGCGGCCGGGCTGAATCCCAACGTCCATCCTCGCTCGCGCAGCCGCCAGCACACGTCCACGTCATCCCCGGCGACTCGGAACTGCTCGTCGAATCCGCCGATCGCTTCGAGCGCGTCGCGCCGGAACGCCATGTTGCAGCCTGGGATGTGCTCGGCCTCCCGATCGCTGAGCATGACGTGCACGGGGTTGCCGGGCGCGTGGGCGATGCACCGGGCAATCGGGCCGTCGCCGCGTGGAGCGATGTTCGGTCCGCCGACGCCGACGTCGGTGGTACGCAGGAACGTGGCCGCCAGATGTCTGAGCCAGTCGGGATCGGGATAGGCATCGTCGTCAACGTAGGCGATGATCTCGCCCGTCGCCGCCCGCCACCCCGTGTTGCGGGCGCTCGAGAGCCCGCAGTTCTCGGTGCGGATCAGGCGGACATCGTACTGTTGGGCGATCGCAGCCGTCGTGTCAATGGAACCGTCGTCCACGACGATGACTTCGAAATCCGGGTAGTGGAGCCGTCCCAGGCCGTCGAGGCATTCCCGGATCGTCCGCGAGCCATTGTAGGAACAGAGCACCACGGAGACGCGCGGCCAGCGGAGATCGGCGGAGAACGGCGTGTCGGCGAACGCCGCGCGCGCGGCCTCCAGGGCCGGTTTGGGCTGCCGGTCCCGGCGCGTGAGACCGAATTGCCAATCGAGCACGTCCTCCCCGGCCCGGTGCCATTCGTCGGTCCACGCGTACACGAAGACGCCTGCACAGCCCTCGGCGAAGCTCGTGCGGATCTGCCAGTCGAGCGTGCGCGCCTGAGCGTCTTCTCCGTGCCGCAGACTGTCGTGGCCGACCTCGCTGACGAGCAGCGGGCGGTCGCCTGCGACGTGATGCAGACGGGCGAGATAGGCCGCGAGCGGCGCCTGGGTCTCTAGGAAGACGTTGAAACACACAAGATCCAGAAACGGCAGCTGCAGGTATTCGGTGGACGGATAGTTCACATACGTCACGAGGCCCGCGGGGTCTTCGGCCTTCGCGGCGCGGTACAGCCGCTCCAAGAATCGCTCGATCCGGGAGCGGCCGTGCCACCGGGCGACGGCCGCGGGAATCTCGTTGCCGACCGCATAACCCAACACCGCTGCGTGACTGGCGCAGGCCGCGACACCGGCGCGCACGACATCGGCGGTATCGGGAGCGCCCTTCCGGTCAATCAGATACCCGACGTGCCGCTCCACTGGCAGGCCGACCAGCACGCGTAGCCCGTGGCGGAGGGCGGCGTCGAGCAGCCACCGCGGCGGCACGGTGTAGGTGCGGAGCGCGTTGATTCCGCTCGCGACCATCGCGGTGAAGTCCCGCTCCACGACGTCCGGCGCGGGGAATTCACTGCCGTCCTCGCGGGGGCGGAATGTCCCGTAGGTGACGCCGCGGACATGGAACTTCTCCTCACCCAGGAAGACGAATTTGCCCCGCGCCGCCGGCCGCATCGGGGCACCGATGTCTCGTTCTGGGGGCGTCCGCACGAGTACCAGCTCCGGCGCTGGTCCCGCTTCGGCCAGCCGCGGCGCGGCCGCATGCGAAATCTCGAGCGGCTGGAGCGGCAGGAGCCGGCTGGACGAGAGCTCGCTGGGCTCGTTGCTCAACTGGTTGGACCTCCGCGTGGCCTGTGGCGTATGGTCAACACAGTGCGCACACCAGAGTCGGCTCCAAAGAAGCGCCGCCACCGGTTGTGCAGTTGTGGTGCTGAGATTTTCTTCAGGCTGGGTGGTCGCGCTCCACACAGTCGACCGGGAACGCGCAAGAAACACGCCGCCGACTGGTCGTTATCTGCGCGAAACAGGCGATACTTCGGCACCTGTCAAAGTATCTTTAATACTTGTGCGGTGTCGTCGGGGGGACATCGCATGCAACATTTCGGAGGCGACCAGGGCTCCCGCAGATAAGAGGAGCCCTTTCACGTGAACGAGAACAGTCAGGTGGGACTGCGCGGTCTCACCCCGATCGTCGCATCTCCACGGCCTGCGGCACCGGCCGCGCGGTGATCGCGTACGTGGGGCAGTGCCGGATGAAGGCGCCCCCCGTCGGGGACCACTCCTGCTCGGGCTGGGTCACGACGGCTTTCCCGTCGTTGTCGAGCACGAACAGCCCGGGCGGTCCCTGGACGAGACAGGCACCGCACCCGATGCAGCGGTCGCGCTCGACATGCACCAGCACGCGGCGCCTGGGGTACACGCCTGCCGCCCCGCGCGCCGGCCAGGACAGCGGCCGGTCCAGTGCCTCGATGGTCGCCCGGTAGCCCTCTTCCACCACCTCGCGCAGGTGATCGAACGAGAAGATGGAAACGTGCTCGACCCGCGGATGGATGTAGTAGACTGGCGGGGTCGTCCAGTACCGCAGGCGCACTTCCAGCAGCGACGCCATCGCGATCTCGGTGGCGCGGCCGAACACCGCCGCGAACCCCTCCTCCTGTG
>JBOHSO010000346.1:0-2642 GCA_050921685.1 Gemmatimonadales bacterium | reverse complement strand
ATCCGCCGCTGCCAGTCGGGCCGCTCGCTGAGGTAGTACGGGAGGGCGGCTTCGGGCCAGATCACCAGCGCCGGGCGGGCCCGGGAATCGTGCGACAGCGAGAGCAGCAGGGCCACTTCGCTGTCGGCGAGCTGGGGATCCCACTTTTCCTTGAACCCGATGTTCGGCTGGACGAGGGTAATCGTCCCGACGTCCCGCAACGGCAGTGCCCGCGCGCGCCAGATGCCGTATCCCGTGGCCAGACCCACCGTGAGAACGACCGGTGCGAGTCGGAGGACCACGCGGCGCCAATCACGCCACCCTTCCCCGTCCACCACGCCGCTCGCCTGCACGTTGCACCACACCAGCCAGCAGGTCACCCCGCGCGCGCCGGCCAGATCCGCCCACTGCACCAGTACCGGCGCGTCGGCGAGCGAGGTGCCGAGACCGAGCCACGGAAACGCGACGTCGCCCAGGTGGCCTACCACCCACTCGAGCGCGGTCCAGCCGATGGGAAAGACCAGGCCCAGGGAAAGGGCGGGATAGGCGGCGCGGACCCGGGCGACGAACCAGAACAGCACCCCCGTAAACACGCCCAGCAGAAAGACGGTGATCAGATAGCCCAGCGCCGCCAGCGCGGTGAAATGCCACAACGCGACCACCATCCAGTGGAGCACCAGGCCGTTGGCGGCGAGCCCGTAGCGGAAGCCCCAGGTGTAGGCGCGGCGCGCGTCGCCGCCCGCGTCCGCGAGCAGGAGCACCGCGGGCACGACGGCCACGAAGCTCAGCACCGGCAGCGGAAAGGGGGGATAGCTTGCGGCGAGCGCCACGGCGCCCAGCACAACCAGCAGCCACTGACGGCGGCCGCTCACAGCTGGACGTCACGCCCTTCGTCGGCGGAGCGATACACGGCCTCCAGCACTCGCTGCAACAGCAAATGGTCCTTGGGCGGCGGCGCATTGACCTCGCCCCGGATTACGGCGAGAAAATACGTCCACTCGGCGCGGTAGGACTGGATGTATGGCGACTCGCGACCGCTCGCCCCGGTCGGCGTGACGTCGGTGGGAACGCCGTGCACTTCCTTATAGACGCGCAGCGGGGCGAGGGCGGCCGTGCCCTTCTTCCCCACCATCTCGAACCAGAACCGCTCGCCGCGACCCAGGTGCCGCCAGCTGACCGCCACGCCGATGGACAACCCGTTCTCGCACACGATGAGGGCCATCCCCATCTCCTCGACGGTCTCCCGGCCGCCGCCCACCAGGTGCGCCGAGACCCGTTTGGGAATGGGCCACCCGGCGAGCCACAGCCCGAGGTCAATCAGCGGCAGTCCGAGATCGAGCATCACACCACCACCGGCCTCGATCCGGCGCAGGCGCCAGCCGAGCTGCTGGCGGCTGGCGGTCGGCTGGAAGGTGAACCACCCGCCGCGGATCATGTCGATCGTGCCCAGCTCGCCGCCGGCCAGGAACCCTCGCACCGCCTGCACGTCGGCGCGGAAGCGATGGTTCATCGCGACCATCACCCGCTTTCCGTACTTCTCACCGGCCTGCAGCACGCGTTCCACCCCGGCGAAGCTCAGCGCCATCGGCCGCTCGCACAGCACGTGCACTCCTGCCGAGAGCGCGGCGACGACGTGGATCTCATGCAGATGGTTCGGCGTACAGATCACGACGGCATCGGGCTTGGCGTACTTCAGCACTTCTTCGATGTCGTCGTAGGTCTCGCGCACCTCGAAGCGCGTGGCCAGCGCCTGGGCCTTGGACAGGTCGTTATCGCAGATCGCGGCGATCTCGACGCCGGCAATCTTGCGCAGCACCGGCAGGTGGGCCACCTGCGCCACGCTGCCCGCCCCGACCACCGCCACCCGTACCGGCGCCGTCACCGGCCCCCCCGGCCGGCCGGGAACCGGTACATGAATCCGACGCGCGCCGACGCGGTCGAGAAATCGCTGAGCAGATTGCCACGCAGTTCGCCGGTAAGCCGCCAGGCTGGGGTCAAGGCCACCGCCACGCCGACGATGCCATTCAGCGCCGGCGATATGCCATCCAACGCATCCTCGAGAAAGGTCCGGTCGATCGCCCGGCCGCTGCCGTTGCGGACGTGCACGCCCACCCCCAGACCGAGCGCCGTCGTGACGGCCGGCCCCTCGTTGAACATGTAGAGCAGATCGAGATCGGCCGTGACGTCGGCGAGAAACACGCGCCCCACGTCGATGGTGGCATTCGAGTCGGGATCGTTGACGAGTGCCAAGAGCGTGCGATTGAATCGCGCCACCGCGCGCTGGTCGAACTCGGAACGGGCATACGACACACCCAGCAGCATCCGCACGCGAGGGGCGAAGTAGCCGGCGTCGAGCCGCACCCCCCCCACCAGGGCACCGCGCAGATCGCGGGACGCAAGCGAGCCGACATCCAGCTGGATGCCCGACACCCGCAGATTGTCGTAGCTGAACTCGGACAGGACACCCTGCGCCGCCAACCCGTTCCTCTCCGGCGGAGGGGCGATCACACCCAGCAGGGCGGAGAGCAATGCGAGCCTTCTAGTACAGCCGCTCAACCGTGGTCCCCGGAAAGTAGGTGGCGAGGATGTCCCGGTAGCTCTGTCCCGCCCGGGCGCGACCGATGGCGCCCCATTGGCAGAACCCCACGCCGTGACCGGTGCCA
>JBOHSO010000345.1:0-2777 GCA_050921685.1 Gemmatimonadales bacterium | reverse complement strand
GCGGGGGCTTTCGCAGTGCAGATTGTCGATCCGCAATCCGCAATTGTCTTGGTGGACGACGTCTTCACCACCGGCGCCACCCTCGCCGAAGCGGCGCGGATGCTGGAGCAGGCGGGGTTCACCATCGTCACGGCGGTGACGTTCGGCCGGGCGAGCCTACCGGATTTCCAATAGGGGAGCGGGCATGGGCGTGCGCGTCGGGATCAACGGGTTCGGGCGCATCGGACGCAACGTATTGCGCGCCGCGGTGATGGGCAAGCAAACGGCGCTGGAGTTCGTGGGTGTCAACGACATTACCGACACCAAGACCCTCGCCCATCTGCTCAAGTACGATTCGGTGCACGGGCGGTTCCCGGGCACCGTCGAGTCCAAAGGCGAGGCGTTGGTCGTCAACGGACGCGAGATCCGCGTCATGGCGATCAAGGAACCCGAGAAGCTGCCGTGGAAGGATCAGGGGGTGGAGCTGGTGCTCGAGAGCACCGGCCGATTCACCGACCGCGACTCGGCCGCCAAACACCTCGCCGCGGGGGCGAAAAAGGTCGTGATCTCGGCCCCGGCCAAGGGCGAGGACATCACGGTCGTGATGGGCGTGAACGACGCCAAGTACGATCCGGCCCAGCACCACATCATTTCGAACGCATCGTGCACCACGAACTGCCTCGTGCCGATCGTTCAGGTGGTGCTCGACAACTGGGGCTTCGTGCACGGGTTCATGACTACGGTGCACAGCTACACCAACGACCAGCAGATCCTCGACCTGCCGCACAAGGACCTGCGCCGGGCGCGCGCGGCCGCGCTGTCGATCGTCCCCACGACCACGGGCGCCGCCAAGGCCACCGGCCTCGTGATCCCGGAAGTGCAGGGGAAGATCGACGGCATCGCGTTGCGCGTCCCGACCCCGGACGTTTCAGTGGTCGACCTCACGGCTGAGGTACGGCGCAAGACCACGATCGCGGAGGTGAACGCCGCCTTCCGCAAGGCCGCGCAGGGATCCCTGAAGGGGATTCTCGACGTATCCGATGAGCCGCTCGTCTCCGTCGACTACGTCGGCAGCCTGTACTCCAGCGTGGTGGACGCGATGTCCACCAACGTGATCGACGACACCCTGGTCCACGTGTCGTCCTGGTACGACAACGAGATGGGCTACTCGGCGCGCTGCGTCGACCTGCTGGCGTTCATCGGATCACGCCGTTGACCAAACGCACGCTCGAGCAGCTTCCTTCGAGCGCGCTCGAGGGCAAGCGGGCGCTCGTGCGCGTCGACTTCAATGTGCCGCTCAAGGACGGCGCCGTCAGCGACGACGGGCGCATCCGGTCCACGTTGCCGACCATCACCACCCTCCGCGAGAGCGGCGCCCGGGTCGTGTTGTTGTCACACCTTGGCCGCCCCAAGGGGGGACCGGACCCGAAGTTTTCCTTGCGACAGATCCAGCGAGACGTCGAGCGCATTGTGGGCGTCCCGATCGAGTTCATCGACGACCTCGCCGCCGGGGTGGCCGTCACGCGCCGGCTGCCGCGGGGTGGAGTGGCCCTCGTCGAGAACACCCGTTTCTGGGCGGGCGAGGAGGAGGACGATCCCGGCCTCGCCCGGCAGTTTGCGGCACTGGGCGATTTCTACGTGAACGACGCCTTCGGCTCGGCCCATCGCGCCCACGCGTCGACCGAGGCGGTGGCGCGCCTCCTCAAGCCGGCCGTCGCGGGCTATCTGATGGAACGGGAGCTGCGCTATCTCGGCGCGGCGCTGGACCAACCGCGACGGCCGTTCTTCGCCGTGCTGGGCGGAGCCAAGATCAGCGGCAAAATCGACGTCATCTCCGCGCTGCTCCCCAAATGCGACGAGATCCTCATCGGCGGCGCGATGGCGTGCACCTTCTTCGCGAGCCTGGGGCTCGAAGTGGGGACGTCGCTGGTCGAGCGCGATCGCATCGAACTCGCCAAAGCGCTGCTCGCGCGGGCCGGGGCCAAGCTCGTGTTGCCGCGGGGAGCAACGGTGGCGCCGTCGCTGGACCGCGCCGCCGAGCGCCGTCACGTGGCGAGCGACGAAATTCCTCCGGACTGTGCCGTATTCGATATCGACCAGGCGACCTGCGCCGATTTCCGTGCCCGCCTGCTGCGCGCCAAGACGATCGTGTGGAACGGCCCGATGGGCGTATTCGAAACACCCCCGTTCGACGCCGGTACCCGCGCCGTGGCGCAAGCCCTGGTGGAAGCGACGGCGCGAGGGGCCACCACCGTCGTGGGTGGCGGCGATTCGGCGGCTGCCGTGGCAGGATTCGAGGAGCGGCTGACCCACGTCTCCACCGGGGGCGGCGCCGCTCTCGAGTTCCTCGAGGGGAAGCCGCTGCCCGGCGTGGTGGCCTTGGACGACGCGTGAGACGGCTGCTGTTCGCCGCCAACTGGAAAATGCACCTCGGGCCGGCCGACGCCCGGGCCTATCTCGACGTGTTCCTTCCCGTGTACGCTCCACGCGCTGACCGAGAGGTGTGGGTGTTCCCGCCGGCGGTTTCGCTCGAAGCCGTGGCGCGCGGAATCGCCGGACGGTCCGACCTGCGCGCCGGGGTCCAGGACGTCCATTGGGAGCCCAAGGGCGCGTTCACGGGCGCGGTATCGGTGCCGCTCGCAGCGCAGGCCGGCGCTCGAGCCACCTTGATCGGACATTCGGAGCGGCGTCACGTGTTCGGGGAGACCGACGCCGACACGGGCCGGAAAACCCGTGCGGCGCTGGACGGTCAGCTGGCGCCGCTGCTGTGCGTGGGCGAAACGCTCGCGGAGCGGGAG